>JAHFOZ010000183.1 GCA_023261405.1 Planctomycetota bacterium | reverse complement strand
CCCTTCGGAGCACCTTCCGCGGACGAAGATGCCCATGCTCTGGTTGAACGGCACGAACGACTTCGCCTACCCGATGGACTCCTACCGGAAGTCCTACCGCCTCACTTCTTCGGAACGAACGATCTGCATCCGAGTGCGGATGGCCCACGCGCACGGCGGTCCGGGGGAGAAGCCCGAGGAGATCCACGCCTTCGCGAACGCCCTCTTCAAGGGCGGAGTCCCGCTCGCCCGCATCACCGGCCAGGGCGTGGAGAAGGGCGAGGCGTGGGCGACCTTCGCGTCGAAGGCCCCGGTCGTCAAGGCCGAGCTCAGCTTCACGAAGGACGCCGGGAAGTGGCAGACCCGGAAGTGGGAGAGCGTCCCGGCGAAGCTCGTCGAGGGCCGCGCCTCGGCGGCCGTCCCCGAAGGCGCCTCCGCCTTCTACCTCAACCTCTTCGACGACCGCGGCCTCGCGGTCAGCACGGAGCACGTCGAGGCGGGCGACCCGCGCTGATTCGTCCCGTGAGCGCGTCGGGAGGAGCGATCCTGATTCCGTGGTGATACGATGAGGGCCGGAGGGTTCCATGCGGACTCCCTGGATTTCGATCCTTCTCTACATCGCGGCTTCCTTCCTCGGGGCCGCCGGCCAGCTCCTCTACAAGAGCGGAGCGGACCGGGCCGGCGGATCGGCGGGCTCCTACCTGCTCAATCCCCGCATCCTTGCCGGAGCCGCCTGCTACATCGGGGTCATGGTCCTCTTCGTGGCGGCCTTGAAGCGAGGCGGGTCGCTCGCGGTGCTCTACCCCGTCTATGCCACGACGTTCATCTGGGCGGCGCTCCTCTCCCGCTACTTCTACGGCACGGCCCTCCGACCGATCCACGCGGTGGGAATGGCCCTCATTCTTGCCGGCATGGCGCTCATGGGGAAAGAAGTATGACTCCCGCATCCGACCCGCCTCTGGACCGCCGGCCCATCGCGGCGAGGCATCTCAGGTTCTTCCAGCAGCTGGCCTCGGCCCTTGCCCGGAAGGGGGTCTCCGCCAACGCGATTTCGACTCTGGGCATGGTCGCGGGCGTGCTCGGCGGGATCGCCCTCTTCATGACCCCCCGCGTCCCCGGATTCTCCCGCGCGCTCTGGGGGTCCGCCGCCGCATTGATCCAGCTCCGCCTGCTGGCGAACATGCTGGACGGGATGGTCGCGATCGAGAGGGGCACCGCATCGCGGGTGGGCGAGCTCTACAACGAAGTTCCGGATCGCGTCTCGGACTCCGCCATCCTGATCGGGCTGGGCTATGCGACGGGGGGGAACATCCTCCTCGGATACGCCGCCGCGCTGGCGGCGATGTTCACGGCTTACGTGCGGGCGGTGGGCAAGGCCGGCGGGGCCCCCAGCGAATTCTGCGGCCCGATGGCCAAGCAGCATCGCATGTTCCTGACGACGACGGTGGCGCTCTTCTTTGCGGCGGCGCCCGAGGCGTGGCGGCGGGTCGAGCTCTCCGGGGTCTCGCTGGGAGTCGCCGAGGCGGCCCTGATTCTCATCGCCGCGGGCTCGATCCTGACCGCCCTCCGCCGGCTCCTCCGGATCGCGGGCGCCCTGAAGGGCGCCCCATGATCCGCGATCGACTCTTCGGCTGGCGGCACGCCTTCGATCATCCCGTCACGGTGGGGATCACGATCGGCATCCTGGGGATCCTCGTACTCGCCCTCGCCGTCATCGCCCTCCTCTCGGCGACCAGGCGGGTGAAGGAGCCGTTGCGCTCCGAGCTGTGGAAGCGGACTCTCTCGTGGGCGGTACTCGTCCCGTGCATCCTGGGTCCCGTCCTGCTGGGCGCGGCCTGGACCATCGCCGCGGTGGCCCTGCTCGGACTGGCGTGCTACCGGGAGTATGCGCGCGCGACGGGTCTCTTCCGAGAAAAGACCGTGAGCCTCATGGTGGTCCTGGGCATCCTGTGCGTCTTCTTCGCCGCGATGGACCACTGGTACGGGTTCTTCGTGGCGCTCTTTCCCCTCGCGGTGGGCCTGATCGCGGCCGGTTCCATACTCCTCGACCAGCCCAGGGGGTACCTTCAGCGCGTGGGCCTCGGCGTCCTGGGCTTCATGCTCTTCGGCTCGGCGCTCGGCCACCTGGCGTACATGGCCAATGACGGCAACTACCGGCCGATCGTGCTCCTGGTGCTGGCGGGAGTCCAGATGAACGACGTCTTCGCCTTCATCTCGGGCAAGACGCTCGGGCGTCGAAAGCTCCTCCCGAACACCAGCCCGGGCAAGACCCTGGCCGGCCACCTCGGGGGGATCGCCCTCACGACGCCCCTCGTCGCCTGGGTGGGACACCTCGTGTTCCGGGAGACGGCCCTTGATCGCCCCCTGCTTCTCGTGCTGCTCGGCCTGATCGTCAGCGTCACGGGTCAACTCGGCGACCTGATGCTCTCCTCGATCAAGCGCGACCTCGGGATCAAGGACATGGGCGCCACGATCCCCGGCCATGGGGGAGTGCTGGACCGCTTCAACAGCGTGCTTCTGGCGGCGCCCGCGGTCTTTCACTTCGTGGGGTACTTCGTCGGCTTCGGCCTGGATCAGCCGGCCCGGATCATCACCGGACCCTGAGCGCCGCCATGGACGAATGGAAGTTCGAGCCCGCCCGCGACCTCGGATTGTCCCCGCAGGAGAGGCTTCGAAGTCTCCGGAGGGAGAACGGCCTGCTCGAGGCGTCCGCCAGCGCGGCCTGGTGGGGGCTCATCGGCGCCTACCTGGCGCTCGTGCACCGGCTGAACGTCCGCGGCCGGGAACACCTTCCCCGCCGGGCGCCGTTCATCCTCGTGGCCAACCATTCCAGCCACCTGGACGTGCTTGCCCTGGCGGCCGCCGTTCCCTGGCGCCTGCGGGAGCGCCTCTTTCCCATCGCCGCCGGCGACACGTTCTTCGAGAAGGTCCCCGTGGCGATGTTCGCCGCCTTTGCGCTCAACGCGCTCCCTTTGTGGCGCAAGAAGTGCAGCCCGGCGGACATGGATGCGTTGCGCCGAAGGCTCATGGAGGAGCCTTGTGCGTACGTCCTGTTTCCGGAGGGAACCCGGAGCCGGACCGGCCAGATGGCCCGGTTCCGCCGCGGCATCGGCGTGCTCGTGGCGGGGACGGTCGTGCCGGTCGTGCCCTGCCGCCTCGAGGGGGCGTTCGAGGCGTTCCCCCCGCATCGCAGGTTCCCCGTGCCGGGAAGGATCACCCTGAGCGTCGGCGAGCCGCTCTCCTTCCACAGCGAGAGGAACGACCCGGAAGGATGGGCCCGGATTGCGGCGAGGCTCGAAGAAACCGTGCGCGGGATGGCCGCCCCGTAGGGCATGCGCCCCTCGCCGCCGGCTTTTTGCGGAAATCCCGTCGTCCCTGTGTTAGAACGGGACCCATGTCCCTCCGCGCCGCCGCGCTCGCCTTGGCCCTGCTCGGCACCCAAGAGGGCCCCACCGAAGCGGAACTCTCGCTCAAGAAGCTCAGGCCCGCCGACGGGCTCAAGGTCGGGCTCTTCGCCTCCGAGCCCGGGATCGCCAACGTCTCCAGCTTCTGCATCGACGCGAAGGGGCGCTTCTTCGTCGTGGAGACCCACCGGCGCCGCACCTCGGTGATCGACATCCGCACCCGCATCGCGTGGCTCGACGAGGACCTCGCCTGCCGCACCGTGGAGGACCGCGCCGCGATGCTCCGGCGCCACCTCGGGACCGACGTCGCGAAGCTGGCCGTGGAGTCGGAGAAGATCAAGCTCGTCGAGGACCGCGACGGCGACGGCCGCGCCGAGCGTTCGGAGACCTTCGCCGAGGGGTTCAACTCGATCCTGGACGGCGTGGCGGCCGGCATCCTGGCGCGCGACGACCGCGTGTGGTTCGCGAACATCCCGAACCTCTGGCTGCTCCGCGACGCCGACGGCGACGGGAAGGCCGAAGAGAGGAAGGTCCTCCACCACGGTTTCGGCATCCGCCAGGCGCTCGGCGGCCACGACTTCCACGGCCTCGTCCTGGGCCCGGACGGCCGGCTCTACATGAGCATCGGCGATCGCGGCCTGCACGTGAAGACGCCGGAGAGGGGCGTCGTCGCCGTGCCCGACTCGGGCGCGGTGCTCCGCTGCGATCCGGATGGGTCGAACCTGGAGCTCTACGCGACGGGCCTGCGCAACCCGCAGGAGCTGGCCTTCGACGCGCTCGGCAACCTCTGGACGGGAGACAACAACGCAAACGTCGGCGCCGACAACGGCGAGACCGCGCGCTGGGTCCACGTGGTCGAGGGCGGCGACAGCGCCTGGCGGATCGGTTACCAGCACCTTCCCTCGGGCGGTCCGTGGACGCGGGAGGATCTCTGGAAGGGCGGGGCCGCCTACGCGGTGCCGCCTGCGGGACACCTGGGCCACGGCCCGGCGGGGATGGCGTTCTATCCCGGGACGGGGCTCCCGGAAAAGTACCGCGACCACTTCTTCCTCTGCGACTTCCCGGGCGGAGTCTATTCGTTCGCGGTCAAGCCGAAGGGCGCGTCGTATGAGCTCGCGGACGTGGACAGGTTTCTCTGGGAGCTGTATCCCACCGACGTGGCCTTCGGCCCGGCGGGCGGCGCCTACGTGTCCGACTGGGTCCAGGGCTTCGAGAAGACGGACAAGGGCCGCATCTTTCACGTGCTGGATCCTGCGGCCGCCGCCGACCCGGCGGTGCAGGAGGTGCGGGAGATCCTCGCCGGGGGCCTGGCCGGACGCACGCCGCAGGGCCTGGCGAGGCTCCTCGGGCACCGCGACCAGCGCGTGCGGCTCGAGGCGCAGTTCGAGCTGGTGAAGCGCCTCCACCTCGGCATCCTGCTTGAGCAGGCGCAGAAGGGAGAGACCCTCCTGGGCCGGCTCCACGCGATGTGGGGGCTGGGACAGCTCCAGCGCTCGCGCCCGGCCGCGGAGGCGATGGACGGGCTCGTCCGGGTCTGCCTCGCCGATCCGGAGCCCGAGGTGCGCGCGCAGGCTGCGAAGGTTCTGGGCGAGGCGCGGTTCGGCGTCGCGAAGCTCCTGCCGCTCCTGAAGGACCCGTCCCCGCGGGTCCGCTACCAGGCGGCGATGGCCCTGGGCCGCTCGGGGCTGAAGGAGGCCGTGGGGCCGTTGCTCGCGATGATCCGCGAGAATGCCGACCGGGACGCATTCCTGCGACACGCGGGGGTGACGGCGCTGGCGGGGATCGGCGACGCGGAGGCGCTCGTGAGCGCGGGGAGCGTGCCGGACGCGGCGGTGCGCCGCGCGGCGCTCCTGGCGCTCCGGCGGATGGGCCGTCCGGAACTCTCCGCCTTCCTGGCCGACGAGGACCCGGAAATCGTTTTCGAGGCGGCGCGCGCGATCCACGACGTGCCGATCCCCGACGCGATGCCCGCGCTGGCGGGGATGCTGGAGGGCCGCTGTCCCGAGAAGGCGCTCCTGAGGGCCGTGAACGCGAACTTCCGGCTGGGACGGGCCGGGGCGCTGGCCGCTTTCGCCCGGAGGGAGGGGGGACTCGCGGCCGTGCGGGCCGAGGCGCTCCGGGCGCTCGCCGAATGGGAGCATCCGTCCGGGCGGGACAAGGTCATGGGCGTCTGGCGTCCGGTGCCCGCGCGGGACGCCCAGGAGGCCCGCGAGGCGCTCCTGCCGGGGATCGCAGAGCTGCTTGCGAAAGCGCCGCTCGAGGTCCGCGTGGCGGCCGCGGAGGCCGCGGGGGCGCTGCGGATCGTGAAGGCGGCGCCGGTCCTGCGGGAGCTCGCCGGGCCGGGCCCGGTGCCCGTGCGCGTGGAGGCTCTCAAGGCCCTTGCGGCGCTGGAGGATCCCGGACTCGGCGAGGCGGTCCGCGCGGCGCTCGTGGAGACGGATGTGACGCTGCGCCGGGAGGTGATCCGCCTCATTCCGCGGGCGAAGCTTCCCGGGGCGGCGGCTCTGCTGGAGAAGGCGGCGACGGAGGAGGGGCCGGCGTCCGTGCGGCAGGCGGCGGTGCTCGCGCTTTCGGAGGGCGAGGCGGGGGAGGCGGATGCGGCCCTCGAGCGCCTGCTGGACCGCCTGCTCGCGGGGACCTGGCCCGCGCCGCTCCAACTGGAGCTGCTCGAGGCGTCGGCGAAGCGGTTGGCGCCCGGGGTCCGCGAGCGTGCGGCCCGGCACGAGGCGTCGCAGAAGGAGAAGGGGCCGCTCTCCCCGTGGCGGGAGTCGCTCGAGGGGGGCGACCCGGAGCCCGGGAAGCAGCTCTTCTTCGTCCGGGTCCACGCGAGCTGCAGCCGCTGCCACAAGGTGGGGGACGAGGGGGGCACGGCGGGGCCGCCCCTCACGACGATCGGCGCGCAGCGCACGCGCGAGCAGCTCCTCGAGTCGATGGTCTTCCCGAGCCGGGAGATCAGCCCGGGCTACGAGCACGTGCTGATCCTCACCGAGGGCGGTGCGGTGGAGGCGGGGAGGGTGCTCAAGGAGACGGAGTCGGAGATCGAGGTGCTGGGGCCGGACGGCCTGGCGAAGGCGATCCCGAAGGGACGGATCAAGCAGGCGAAGCGGGGGCTTTCGGCGATGCCGGACGACCTCGCGCGGCTGCTCACGAAGCGCGAGCTGCGCGACCTGGTGGAGTTCATGGCACGGTTGAAATGAGGGGACCATGAGGATCGCGACCGGCGTGCTGGCGGCCCTCCTGTCGACGGCGGCCCAGGACGAGGGAGAGGCGCTGTTCAAGCAGATGGAGGAGACGCTGCTCAAGACGAAGACGCTCTCGTTCAAGGCGGCGGTCTCGACGCAGGGGGAGAGGCTGGGGCAGGGCCGGCTTGAGGGGACCGTGGTCCTCGAGCAGCCCCGGAAGCTCAGGGCGCTCCTCGAAGGGCGGGTCGGCAACGAGGAGCGCAAGATCCAGGTGACGGCCGACGGGAAGGACGTGAAGTGGGTCCTCACGGGGTTCGGCGACAACAAGGGGCCGGCGCCGGAGAAGATGAACCGGAACCTGCTGCTCTTCCTGTCGCGGGCGAACCTCTTCGACGGGGTCTTCATGGGGGCGGGCCTCGAGTGGGCGGAAGGGGACCATGATGCGGCGGGCCGGCTCAGGGTCGCCCGCTTCAAGGCTGCGGGGACGGAGAAGGTGGGGGACGTGGAGGCGAGGAAGGTGGAGTATCTCCTCGACTGCACGGAGCTCAAGGCCCGCTGGGAGGCGACGGTGTGGATCGACCCGAAGACGAAGCTCCCGCTCAAGCGGGTCCTGAAGGCCACGGACGCCTCGCGTGACCAGATCACGGAGACCTTCTCCGCGTTCAAGGTGGACGAAAAGGCGGATCCGGCGGCCTTCCAGATCCCGAAGTGAGCGAGGCGTGACAGCCCCCTTCATTCCTGTATAATTCCTACTGCCCCCGGTCACGGAACGGGATTTCTACCGGAATCCAGGGGACCGGGACAGGAGACCATGAAGACCCCCGAGGACGATTTCTTCCTGGGTCGGCACCTGCTCGATCACCGCCTCGTCTCCCGCGAGGGGCTCCTCGAGTGCCTGTTCCAGGCGGCCCACGAGCGCAAGGCGGGCGTGCCCCGGCCGCTCGGCGTCGTGGTCGTCGCGCGCGGGCTGGTTACGGAGGAGGAGCTCAACCGGATTCTCGCGGGCCGCATCGGCCCCTCCGGGGGCGCCGGCCTCGCCCCCTCGGCCGAGATCGGGAAGCTGCTGCTCGCCTCGGGCCTCCTCAGCCAGGAGAACGTGGAGGAGTGCGTCAAGCTCCAGGAGGAGCTCGAAGCGGCCGGGAAACCCGTCCCTCCGCTGGGCGAGATGGTCGTCTCGCGCGGCTACGTCACGGAAGCCCAGGTCATGCGCGCGCTGGCCTATCAGAAGAAGGCCGTCTTCGCCTGCCCCGGCTGCGGGCTCCGCGTCAGCGCGGGCCTCCCGCCCTCCGGCAGCCGCTACCGCTGCAAGAAGTGCGGCGGGGTTCTCGCGCCCACCGGAAAGCCCTCCGATCCCGCGCCGTCGGGGGCGCTCGCGCTCCGGGAGGGCGACCTGGGCGAGGACACCCAGCTCGAAATCGACCGCGCCGTGGCCGCCTACATCAAGCAGCGGTCGCTCGTCCGGCGGGACCAGCTCCGCGAGTGCCAGCGGCTCCAGACCGAGTTCGCGAAGTACGGCCTGGTCGTCCCGCTCCTCGAACTCATGCGCCGCATGGGCGCCATCAGCCTGCAGCAGCAGCAGATCATGGAGGCGACGGACTTCGGGAAGATCGTCCGTGACCCCGACTGGAAGAACCAGACGATCCCCGGCTACCGCCTCATCTCGCGCGTTGCCGCCGGCGGCTTCGCCTCCATCTGGACCGCCCAGGCGCTCTTCGGCGAGGCCAAGGTGGCCGTGAAGGTCCTCCACCCGGAGCGCGCGAAGGACCCGCGGTCGGTGGCCCGGTTCGAGTGGGAGGCGATGCTCCTCAAGCGCTTCAACTGCCCGCGCATCGTGCGGGGGATCGACCACGGGTTCGAGCGCGGCTCCCATTACATGATCATGGAATACGTGGAGGGCCGCTCCCTGGGGCAGGCCCTCTCGGAGTCCGCCTCCTTCCCCGTCCGCGAGGCCCTGCGCGTCGCCCGCGGCGTGGCCGAGGCGCTCAAGTACCTCCACGCCCAAGGCTACCTCCACCGCGACGTGAAGCCCGACAACGTGCTCGTCGACCGGACCGGGGACGTCAAGCTCTGCGACCTCGGGTTCGCCGTCCCGATCCCCCGGAATCAGCCCGCAGAGGGCAAGGTGGCGACCGCCGTGGGCACGGCGGGGTACATGTCTCCCGAGGTGCTGCGGGGCGAGGGCGACGTGCGCGTGGGCGCGGACATCTACTCGCTCGGCATCCTCCTCTACTCTCTCCTCACGGGCCACGAGCCCTTCGCCGGGGCGAGCTCGCAGGAGGTGGTCACGGAGCAGATCGAGAACGGGATGCCCGTGCCGAACCTCATGATCGTCAACGCCCCGATCTCCGTGGTCCAGTTCCTCAAGCGGATGATGGACCCGGACCGCGCGCGTCGCTTTCCCTCGGCGGAGGACGTCGTGGCGGCGCTGGACAAGCTGGTGACCTGATGCAGGCCGACGACGACCGCCTGGGGAAGCTGCTCCTGGAGCGCGGGCTCCTCTCGCAGGAGGAGTTCGACGACGCCATGGGGGCGCGCCAGGCCTCGGGCCGGCCTCTGCCCGAGATCCTGGTGGAGAAGTCCTACCTCGGCGCGGTCCAGATCCAGGACGCCGTGGCCGCGCTCGAGAAGCGCGTCCGCTACTGTCCCCGCTGCAACGTGCCCGTCTACGTGACGCGCCTCATGGCGGAGGGGGAGCGCTGCCCGCGCTGTCTGAGCAAGGTGGTGTGGCACGAGGAGGCGGTGGTCGCCCAGATCCGCGACGTGGAGAGCATCGTGCAGCTGGCCCAGGACGAGCTGCCCCCGGAGGTGGAGGAGTCGCGGCGCGTACCGGGGCGGATCTTCGGGAAGTACATCCTGGTCGGGGAGGCCGGGAGGGGCGGGGCGGGCGTGGTCCAGAAGGCCTGGGACACGATGCTCGGGGAGTACGTGGCGCTCAAGTTCATCCGCGAGCAGAAGGACGTGGCGGACGAGTCCACGGCCAAGCGCATCCGGCAGGAGCAGATCGTGGACCTCCTCCACGAGGCCCGCGCCGCGCTGCGGCTGCGCCACGAGCACATCGTGAGCGTGCGCGACATCGGCCGGATCGAGAAGCAGTTCTACATCGCCATGGACTTCATCGAGGGGCAGACCCTCGCCGAGCACATGCGCAACTCG
>JAHFOZ010000591.1 GCA_023261405.1 Planctomycetota bacterium | reverse complement strand
GGAAGTTCCAGACGAAGCCGGCACCCTCCAGCCGCCAGAAGCTCCACGCCCTCTTCGGGTCCTCGGGACCTTCCTTGTCCTTGTAGAAGGCCAGGTGCATCTTCTCGAGGCCGCCCTGCCCCTTCACGACCTGCATGACCTCCTCGGCGTCCGCCTTGCGGTAGGGCGAGAGCAGGTCGCGCATGACCTTCTCCACCAGGGCGAGCGACTCCTTCGAGAGTTCGCCGCCCGTGATGCCGGGCCTCGCCTCCGCGGCGCGGAACTTCACGGAGTCGATCCCCTCCTTCGGCGCCTCCGCGGCGACCACGCGCTTCCGCTGCTCCTCGGTCAGGGAGTCGAAGACGGCGAGCGCGCTCCTCGTCTGGTAGGAGAAGAGGTTGTTGCTGCTGTATCCGTTCGGGGTGTGGCCGTAGTAGAGCGGGCCGCCGAGGGCCGGACCCTCCTCCGTGTTCCCGTCGCAGCGGATCGTCAGGTGGTGGCCGCTGAAGACCCAGGTGTACTTCCCCGAGGCGTCCCCGAAGAGGTTGGCGCCGCAGTTCTCGAAAGACTTCGAGGCATCCCAGGTGCCTCCGCGGGAGATCTGGTTGAACCCTTCCTCGCCCGAGGAGATCGCGCGGAGGATGCGCTGGACCGCCTCCTGCTGCGGTTTCGTGTAGACATCGCCAATCTTCTTCCCCAGGGCCTGGTTGTAGATCTTGAGCCGCGCGCCGTCGCTGTACGGGAGCACGACCGCCTTCTTCTGGTCGTCGGTCAGCCCGGTGTAGAGCTCCTTGATGAGCTCCTCGGCCGTCCCGTCGGGCTTGGCCTCCTGGGCGAACAGCTCCGGGGCCACCGTCAGCACGGCAGCCGTGCCGCCGGCCACGCGCAGGAACCCGCGACGGTCGATCGGTTCAGCCGGGACGCTGTCGCCGCATTCGGGGCAGGTGTGCCGCGAGGTCTTGCGCATGGCGGGCTCCTCAAATGAACTTGGTTTCCTATGATACACCTCATCGACGTGCTTTGCGTTGCTTCGGACGCACCCGGTCCGTATTCTTGGAGCGTGCAACGGATCCTCCCGAGGACGGCCGGCGTCGCGCTGCTGGCCCTCCTGACGGCGTGCGCCGAGAAGAAGGCCCCCGTCCCCGCGCCGCCCCCGATCCTCACTCCCGCCTTGCCCTCCGCCGCTTCAGAGAAGGAGGGTCCCGCCCCCCCTGTCGACTGCGACTTCGCCGCCTACGGTGACTGCCGGAGCGACCACGACGTCCACCGCGCCGTCTGCGCGGGCATCGTCCGGTCCGGCGCCCGCTGGACCGTTGCCACCGGGGACTTCGTGGACTGGGGATCCAACCCCGGCGACTGGGAGATCTTCCGCCAGGTGACCCGCGAGCTGCGGGCGAAGATCCCCTACCACGCGGCCAAGGGCAACCACGACCTCTCGACCGACCGGATCTTCGAGAAGGAGTTCGGGCTGGAGCGCTCCTGGTACGACAAGCGGATGGGGGACGTGCACCTCTTCGTCCTCGATTCGAACGACGACTTCACCGATGCCCCCCAGCTCGCGTGGCTCGAGGAGAAGGCCGCCGCCTCCGACGCCCCCCACAAGATCGCCGCCTTCCACCACCCGTCCTTCGGGATCGACGTCTACGGGGATTTCGAGACGAAGCGGATCCGCGAGCGGATCCACGCGCTCCTCGTGAGGCTCAGGTTCTGCGCCGCCTTCTGCGGCCACCAGCACCACTTCTACACCACGCGGCGCGACGGCGTCCGCTACGTGATCACGGCCGGAGGGGGCGCGCCGCTCTACGAGCTCGACCCCGCCCGAGCCCAGGAGGGCGACCTCTGGCGGAAATTCCACCACTGGGTGGCCTGCAGCGTCCGGGACGGGAAGATCACGGCGCGGGTGATCGACATCCGGGGCCAGGACGTCCCCGAGCTCGCCTTCACCGTCTGCGAGCACGGGACGAAGTAGCGCCCCGCGTCACGCCCCGATGACGCCGCCGTCGTCGCGGGTGATCACGACGACCGACGGCCGCGGCGGGACGTTCTGGAAGAAATCGGGCCACCGCGTGAGCGGCCGGTCGAAACCCGCCGTCTCGCTCTCGCCGGGGTGCTGGACCGCGACGAAGAGCGTCCGGCCGTCCGGGGTGAAGCAGGGGCCGGTGAGCTCGGCGCCCACGGGAGCCGTGAAGAAGGCCCGCAGCTCCGCGCGGCCCGGGCCTTCCGTGTCCGACGCCCACAGGGTGTCGGGCGTCCTGAGCTTCTCCTGCTCCTTCCCCATGTCGCTCGCGATCCAGATCCGCCCCGCGCCGTCGAACGCCACGTTGTCGGGGCAGGCGAGCCAGTTCCCGGAGATCGGGGCCGTGCGTCCGCCCCGGATGAAGAAGTCCCAGCGAAACTCGTCCGCCGCGTGATCTCCGCCGGGCGGGCTCATCTCCACGATGTGACCGAAATGGTTCTTCGGCCAGAGGTTGGGGGCGTTGACCTCCCTCTTCGGCGTCTTCGAACCCTTCGCCTCGCGATCGCGGTTGTTGGTCAGCACGACATAGACCTTCCCGTTCACCGGGTTGGTCTCGATGTCCTCGGGGCGGTCCATGGGGGTCGCCCCCACGAGGTCCGCCGCGCGGCGGGTCTCGATCAGGACGTCGGCCTGGCCCTCGAACCCGTTCTCTTTCGTGAGCTTTCCCTGCCCGAAGACCAGGGGAAGCCAGAGGACCGAGCCGTCCTCGCGGAACTGCGCGACCGAGAGGGTCCCGCGGTCCAGGAGGTCACGGTCCCCCGAG
>JAHFOZ010000182.1 GCA_023261405.1 Planctomycetota bacterium | reverse complement strand
GCGTCACCATGGACCCCTTCGAGATGTACTCGCGCGTCATGTCCATCCCCGACGCGAACATGAAGGAGTGGTACACGCTGCTGACCGCGCTGCCCCTCGACGAAGTGGAGCGACTCGTCACCAAGATGCACCCCAAAATGGCCAAGGACCGGCTGGGCCGCGAGATCGTGAACGGTTTCCATGCGGGCCAGGCCGACGCCGCCGCCTCGGAGTGGGACAAGAAGTTCTCCAAGGGCGAGGTCGTGGACGCGAAGCCCCTCGAGACGCCCCCGGAGATCGGCTGGGTGGACCTCCTGATGCTCACGAAGATCCCCCCGTCCAGAAGCGAGGCGAAGCGGTTGATCGAGCAGGGCGGCGTGGAACTCGACGGCCAGAAGATCACGGACCTCAAGGCCGTGATCAAGGTCGGGGACGGGATGGTCCTCAGGGTCGGCAAGAAGAAGCAGTACTTCACGCTCAAACCGAAGTGAGCGGGTCCCGTGTGATTCGAGGGCAACCGATGAACCACCAAGACACGAAGACACCAAGGCCCCTCTTGATCGTCTTGGTGTCTTGGTGCCTTGGTGCCTTTGTGGTTAGAAATATGCCAGCGTTTCACCCTGGGCTCACTTAGACTGCCATGCCGAAGTCCGACTGGGACCTGGGCCAGCTCCTGATCGAGAAGGGGCTCTGCACGCTCGACCAGGTGCGCGAGGCGCTCTCCATCCAGGACCGGATGAAGCAGATGGGGATCGTTCCCAAGCGGCTCGCGGAGATCCTGGTCGAGAAGGGGTACGTCGAGCCCGGGCAGGCGGCGGAGCTCGGCATCGCCGCGCCGCCGCCGCGGACGGCACCCCGCCTGGCCCCGCGGAGCCCGGCGAAACGATACTCCCTCACGCCGTACGCGGGCTTCGCGGCACTCCTCGCGCTGGCGGGGGTGGGGACCTGGCTCGGGAGCGCGATGCTCGTCTCCGGGGAGAAGGGGACGTCCGTCGAGCGGCCGCCCGACCCCCGCCCCGTGTCCGGGGACGCCCCGGAGAAGGCCTCGGAGGAGGAGCTGGAGAACATCGGGGCCTTCGCCCGGAGCTCCGCGGACCTCGAGAACGCCCCGGAAGTCGCGAAGCGGTACGCGGACTACATGCAGCGCCACGCGGGCCGGAAGTGGGAGCTCGAGGCCCAGTCCCGGCTCAAGGCCTACCGCGGGCAGGCCGACCGCTTCGCCCGGCCCGCGCTCGAGGAGATCCAGCGCCGCGAGCCCGAGCTCGTGGAGCAGCGGCGCCTCGCGGAGCTGGCGTCCCTCTACTCGAAGTTCCCGCGCAATTTCCTCGAGGTCACGGACTCGGGGAAGACGGTGAAGGGGAGGCTGGCCGAAGTGCTGCTGCAGGCGCGCGAGGCGTGGCTCAAGGAGAAGGCGGAGGCGGAGAAGCTGGCCCATGCGGGAAAGTTCCCGGCGGCGCTTGAGCGCGCGAAGGCGATGGAGCTCGTGGCCCTTCCCGAGCACCGGGCCGAGCTCGCCGGGTTGCGGGGCCGGTTCGAGTTCGAGGCGCGCGCCAGGGGCATGAAGCGCCGGGGGGAGATCGCCGACGAGTATCTCAAGCTGGACGGCCCGTTCCGGCAGTTCCTCGTCCGCCGCGAGCCCCGGCCGGCCGCCGCCCTGGTATGGAAATTCCTCTTTGACCCGCGCCCGGAGGACGACCTGCCCTTCCTCCGGCTCGAGGGCGTGGACTACGCGGCGCTCGGGAAGGCCCTGGAAGCGTGGGACGCGGAGGCGGTCGGCGCGATCGTCGACCGCGCCGCCACGGACGCCGCCACGCCGGAGCGGGTGTCCACGGCGGAGGCGGCGCTGCTCGACCTCCGCAGCGCGACGCTGGTGGCGCTCTTCTTCCGCGATTTCGACGTGGCCTACAAGGCGGCGGTGGCGGGGAAGCAGGAGCTGGAGCTCCCGAGCCTGGGCCGCGGCCGCTTCGAGAAGCGGGAGAAGGGGACGGTCTTCGTGCTGGAGGGAGGCAAGGTCCTCCAGGCGGACACGAACCCGCTGAACGACCAGGACATGGCGTACGTGGCGCTCCGGGCGGGCCCGGAGGACGGCTCGCGCCTGGAGCGGGCGGGGTTCTTCTACTACTACTGCTGCGTGGGCCAGTTCGTCCGGGCCTGCGAGCACCTCGCCCGGGCGGAGAAGCTGGGGACGCGCGGCCTCAGGGTCTACGTGGCGACGCTCCTGGCCGAAGTGCAGGCGGAGCTCGGGCGCTCGCTCCTCACGAAGTTCGGGGCGGCCGAGAGCGCGTTCGGCGGCTCGCAGTGGGTCGCGGCGCGCAAGCTGCTCGAGGAGATGCTGGAGTTCCCGGACCATCCGTACACGCTGGAGAAGCGGCCGCTGGTGGAGAAGATGCTCTTCCAGATCCACGAGACCCTCGAGAAGGAGAAGAACCTGGGCGCGCTCTACCGGGGGAAGGTGGATCAGGCGGCCGGCGGCGCGGTCAGGGTGACCTATGATTTTGAGGACCGCGATCAGCTGGACGCCTTCGAGATCCTCACCGAGGAGGGCGGGCGCAAGCTCAAGGGGCGCTGGCGGCTCGACCGCGGCGCGCTGGAATCCTCCCTCGAGGCCTCGGCCCTCCGCTGGCGGACGCGCGTGAAGGGCGACGTGACGGTGGAGTACGACCTCGTGCCGCTCGAGGAGCCGCAGAACCTGGTGCTCGACCTCTACTACCAGAAGGGCCAGGCGAGACACTACGCGGTGGTTCTGGGCTTCGACTGGGTGGGAAAGGCGGACGGAGACCGCGACAACTCGGCCGAGGACCGCTTCGGGATGCCGAGGACCTGCGTGATCAAGTACCCCGTTTCGGTGGACAAGGACCGCTGGGTGCGGGCGGAGCAATGGGGGAACTGGACCTCGCGCCTGGTGGGGAAGCCGGCGCTGTTCTGGAAGCCCGCGCGCGGCAAGTCCGCGCGTCTCAAGGTCGAGCGCGCCGGCAAGGCCATCCGCCTGCTGGCCGACGGCGTCAAGGTCTGGGACGGCGAGGACGACTCCTACACGGAGGGCGATGTCCTCTTCTTCAGCGACTGCCGCTGCCGCATCGACGCCCTCTCGATCACGTTCAGGCCGTGAGAGGCCTCATTTCGTCATCAGCGCGGCGAGCTGGTCGGCGGAGGGGAATTTGCGCACGCGGTAGCGCTCGGGGTAGAGGCCCGCGCGCGGCATGAGGTCGCGGCAGACCTCGTGGACGCGCGCCCAGGGAGCCATGCCCGTGACCTGCCGGTCCTCCGGGAGCGAGGGACGGTGGAAGGCCACCTCTTCGGTCTCGGGGAGGAGGGAGTCGACGCCCTCCGACCAGACGCAGTAGCTCGAGACTTCCCCCGAGCCCTTCTGCTGGACGGCGCTGAAGTTGGCCACGAAGACGTCCTGGGCCTTCCTCTCGAAGTCCCTCTCGAGGAGTTCCTTCTGCTCGCCGTACTCGCGGCCCAGGGTGAGCACCCGGAGGCGCTTCAGCGCGGCCGTCGAGGGATGCCCGGCGGGGAGCGAGAACGGCTTCCACTCGCTCCCTTCGAGCCGGAGCGGCAGGCCGCCGAGCGGGCGCGGCTTCTTGAGCGCCTCCTCGGCCAGCTGAAACAGGCGGGCCAGCCCCGCCACGTCCTCCGAGCCCGTGACGAGGAGCGTGTCCCGGTTCGGGATCCCCGCGACCGGCTCGCCCTTGACCTTGTACTGCCACACGAGGTCGTGGAGCACCAGGCGCGAGGCGTCGTAGTTGTCCTGCCATGGCGCGGACCAGACGCCGGGCGAGACCTCCTTGAGACGCTCCCTGCTGGCGTCCCACAGATTCTCGCGCGCGGCGGCGAGGGCGCCGTCGAATCCCACGTTCCAGCGGGCCAGCATGTCGTCCGTCACCTCCATCATGGAGTCCGGGAGGTCGTAGACGAGCGTGACGATGTAGTGCCCCGCGAGGACCTGGTGGGGCAGGCCGGGCAGTTTCCCTGCGCCGCCCTGGAGCATGAGGCGGCGGATGTCCAGGTAGGAGCGCTCTCGGACCCTGGGCCGGAGCTGCGCGCGCGCGTCCTCCCAGCGCTCCGCCTCCTGGGGCGGGGACTCCGCCTGCCGGGCGGCTCGGAGGTACCGTTCGAGGATCCCCTCGCGGCGCGAGCGTGGCGCCGCGCAGAAGTCCTCGTACGCGTTGCCCAGGTTGAGGCGCAGCCCGTCCTTGCCTCCGACGTGCAGGCAGAACTCGGCCGGGTCGTAGCGGGTGGGCCGGTCCTCCCCGAGCGCGCGCAGGCCCTGCTGGACCTTCCGGGCGAAGGCATCCCGGTCGGGGAGGCCGAAGAGCCAGCGGAGGAAGCCCATGCGCGAGGTCCCTCTGAACGGGCGGGTCTGCTTCCCTGGAGTGTACCCGGAGGGAGAGCGGACCGGAAGGGAGCGCAGGGGTGGGGCAGGACGCCCCCCGTTCCCCACGGCGGCCCCGGGAATCCCGCCGGAATCCGCCGTTTTCGCGGGTTTCGTCTGGCATCCCGTTTGCGCTCTCAACCATGACCGATGCATTTCTTTCAAGGAGGTCGGACATGGGCGGCACCAGGATGGACGATTCAGAGAACCCGCTCGAGATCAACGTCACCGCGATGGTCGACGTGATCTTCTGCCTCTGCATTTTCTTCATGTGCTCGTTCCACTTCAAGCAGCTCGAGGGGAAGATCGACGCGTGGCTCCCGGATGGGAAGGGTCCGCGCGACCTGCCGGTGCGCGAGGTCATCCTGGAGGAGATCCGACTCTTCATGAGCTGGGACTCCGCGAGCAACCGGACGGTGAGGAAGGTGGGGAACCGGCCCCCGGTGGGGAGCGACGCCGAACTCGTGTCGACCCTGCGGACCCTGGCCGAGGACTACAAGAAGGCCGGGAGGGACATCCCCGTCCTCATCGATTCCAGGGCGGAGGTCCCCTGGCAGGACGTGGTGGGGGTCCTCGACCTCTGCATGAAGGAGAAGATCGGCAAGATCGAGTTCGCCGAGCCGCTGGAGTCCGCGCTTCCGCGCCGGGCCAACTGAGCCGGGGGCCGACGTCTACTTCCCCCCGATGCACCACAGGTGCTTGTAGGTTCGGATGAAGAGTTCGCCGTTGGAGACCGCGAGGGAGGAGTCCGTGTGCTCGCCCAGGCGGTTGGAGGCGAGGAGCTCGAACTTCGGGGCCGCCGCGTAGACCTGCGTGGTCCCGCTGCGGGTCGTCACGTAGAGCCGGCCTCCGGCATGCACCATCGAGCCCCAGGCGCCGCCGCCGTCCGGCTTCTTCTCGATCTGGTCCTGCCACAACTCCTTCCCGGTCTTGAGCTCGTAGCAATGGGCCTGGCCGGTCTCCTCCAGGATGTAGACGTGCTCCCCGACGAGCACGCCGCTGCCCACCCGCTGCGCGTTCCGGGGATGGTGCCAGAGCCGGTCTTTCGTGATGTCCCCCCCGCCGCCGAGCTTCACGGCCAACCCCGGTCCGCCGAAGCCCGAGAGGCCCACCGCGATGCCGTCGGCAAAGAGCGGCGAGGAGTAGACCAGGTCGCCGAGGCCGTCGCAGCTCCAGAGTTCCTTTCCGGTCTTCGGGTCGAAGCCCTTGAGCTTCCGGGGGACGCCGAGGATCAGCTGGTCGCGGCCGTCGACCTTCACGACGATCGGCGTGCTCCATGATCCCAGGAACTTTTTCGGGTCACCGCCCGGCTCCCGGTGCTCCCAGACCTTCTCGCCCGTCTTCTTGTTCAGGGCCACCAGCACCTGGACCTCGTGCGGGCCGCACCAGAGGATCGCCAGGTCCCCGTACAGGACGGGCGACGAGGCGTTGCCCCAGATGTGGTCCATCTTCCCGGCGTCGAACTTCCAGAGCGTCTTTCCCGAGAGGTCGTAAGCATGCATCCCCGCCGAGCCGTGGCTCACCACGACCCGCTCGCCATCCACGGCGGGCGAGGCCGAGCAGTAGGGGTTCGTCGGATGCGTCTGCTCGATCTCGTCGTGGATCACGTCCGCCTGCCAGAGGAGCTTGCCGTCGGCGCGCGCGAGGCAGAGCAGCGAGCGCTTGCGCGCCTTGGCGGGGCCGCCGTTTCCGCCCTTGGGGGGCCACTCGGTCTTCTCGCCCGCCTGCGTGACGAAGACCTTGTCGGCCCAGACGGCGGGCGTGGAGCTCCCCGCGTCCGGCAGCGCCACCTTCCAGCGCACGTTCTCCGCCGGGCTCCACGTGAGCGGAAGATCCTTCTCCGTGCAGTGCCCCTGGCCGCCCGGCCCGCGCCAGCCCGGCCATTCGTCGGCCGTCGCGAACGTCGCCGGCCCGCAGAGCGCAAGCACCGCCAGGACAGTTCGTTTCATGGCTTCACCCCTTGGTGTCTTCGTGTCTTGGTGGTTTTTCCGCTGCCCGCGATTCAGGGCCGGACCGGTTCAGACCTTCAGGTCCGGCAGCCGGCCCGTCGAGTCGGCGAACTGCTCGGCCTTCGCGCCCACCCGGTCCATCATCGAGAGGAACAGGTTGCACATCGGCGTGTTCTTCGGGTAGACGACGTGGCGGCCCGTGGTGATCGTGCCGCCGCCGCCGCCCGCGAAGAGGATGGGCAGGTCGTCGTGATTGTGGCGGTCGCCGTCGGAGATCGCCGAGCCGTAGACGAGCATCGAGTTGTCCAGCACCGTGCCGTCCGCCTCCTTCAGGCCCCTGAGCCGGTCGATCAGGTAGGCGAACTGCAGGACATAGTACTGGTCGATCCGCTGGATCTTCTCGAGCTTGTCCTCCTTGCGGCCGTGGTGCGAGAGCGAGTGGTGGCCCTCCGTCACGCCCACCGAGGGGAAGGTCCGGTTGGAGCCGTCGTTGGCGAGGGAGAACGACACGATCCGGGTGATGTCCGCCTGGAAGGCGAGCGCGAGGATGTCGGCCATCAGGCGGATGTGCTGCTGGTTGTCCGAGGGGATGCCCGCGGGCAGCTGGAGCTCGGGCGGCGGCTTCTGCTTCTCCACCGCCTGCTCCACCGACTGGAGCTGCTTCTCGATCGCGCGGACCGACTCCAGGTACTCGTCCAGCTTTGCCTGGTCCGCGCCGCCCAGCTTCGCCTGGAGGGCCTTCGCGTCCTCGCGCACGAGGTCGAGGATGCTCTTCTCGTAGGAGGCCTGACGGGCGCGGTCGCGGGCGGCGGCCGACTCCCTGGAGTCCCCGAAGAGCCTCTCGAACGCGAGCCGGGGGTTCGTCTCCTTGGCCATGGGGGTCGAGGGGCCGCGCCACGAGAGGTTCGACGAGTACGCGCAGCTGTAGCCCGAGTCGCAGTTGCCCGCCTGGTTGCCCCGCTCGATGCCCAGCTCGAGGGAGGGCAGGCGGGTGGCGGACCCGACCTGGTCGGCGATGAACTGGTCGATCGACTGCCCCACGCGGATGTCCGCGCCGTTCGTCTTGCGCGCCTGGGCGCCCGTGAGGTACGTGGCGTTCGACCGCGCGTGGTCGCCGGCCCCGTCGCCGTTCGGCCGAGCCTTATCCTGCGTGAGGCCGGTCATGGCGAGCACGTGGCTCTTCACGCTCTCCAGGGGGGAGAGGGACTTGGGGAGCTTCGTCAGCGGTCCGGGCTCGCCCACGCGCCAGTGCGCCAGGTTCACGCCGTTGGGGGTGAAGAGAAAGGCCATCCTGACGGGGGGCTTGTTTGCGACGATGGAGGCGAAGGCGCCCAGGGGGCGCATGGCGTCGAGGAGCGGGAGGGCGAGCGCCGTGCCGATCCCCTTGAGGACCGTGCGTCGCGAGATCCTTCCGCCGTCGCTCATTTCTTCACCTCGATGCGGTTCCTTCGGTTCTGGAAGGCGTAACTGTTCACGACTTCCTTCACCAGCGTCCCGATCCGATATCCGTCTTTCTGAAGCGCCTGCGCAATCAGCTTCACGGGCCGCTCATCATATTCTACACCCCTTCCGAGGGCGTAGGTGAGGATCCGGGCGGTGAGCGCCCGGGCGAACTCGTCCTTCCGGCCCACCAGGATGGCCCGGAGCTCCGCCGCGCCGTTGAAGGACCGGCCGTCCACCAGCGTGGCGGAGGCGTCCACCGGCCTCCCCGCCTCCTGGTCGCGCCAGGCGCCGGTCCCGTCGTAGTTCTCGAAGCCGAAGCCGATGGGGTCCATGCGGCGGTGGCAGGACGCGCAGAGCGGGTCCCTGCGGTGGCGCTCGAGGCGCTGGCGGAGGGTGATCTTCCCCTGCTCCTCGTTCTTCTCCGCCGCCAGCTCGCCCGCCTCGGGGGGCGGGGGCGGCGGGGGAGTCCCCAGGACCGCGTCGAGGACCCACTTCCCGCGGAGCGTCGGGCTCGTGCGCGTGGGGTTGGAGTTCACCGTGAGGACCGCGGCCATGGTGAGGATGCCGCCGCGGCGGGGGTCCCTGAGCGCCACCCGCCGCATTTCGGGGCCCTTCACGTCCGCGATCCCGTAGTGCCGGGCGAGCCGCTCGTTCAGGAACGTGAAGTCCGCGGCGAGCAGGTCCACGAGGCTGCGGTTCTCGCGGACGATCTCGTTGAAGAAGTCCACCACCTCCTGGTGCATCGCGTCCCGGAGCGCCGGGTCGTAGGAGGGGAAGATCTTCCGGTCGGGCGTGACCGTCTCCAGCCGGCGGATCTCGAGCCACTGGGCGGCGAAGGTCTCGCCCAGCGCGTGGGCCTTCGGATCCTTGAGCATGCGGTCCACCTGCAGGTCGAGGGCCTGCGGGTCGGCGAGCGCCCCGCGGGCGGCGAGGTCCAGGAGTTCCGCGTCGGGCATGCTGGCCCAGAGGAAGTACGAGAGCCGCGAGGCCAGCTCGAAATCGCCCAGCCGCGCCACCCCGTTCGCGTCGGCGGCGGGCTTGTCGGTCTCCACCCGGAAGAGGAAATGGGGCGAGACCAGAACGGCCTGGAGCGGGACCTTCATGGCCTGCTCGAAGGGTTCGCCGTTCCGGTCCGCCAGGTCGAAGAGCTTCGCGAAGCGCTCCACCTCCCCCGGACTCACGACGCGGCGGAAGGCGCGGGGGGCGAAGGCCGCCAGGATCTCGCGGCAGGCCTGCTGCTTGGTTTTCCCGTCGGCGGGCTTGGCCGTGAAGATCCGCCGGTGGGTCTCGGGCGGGTCCGGGCGCTTCGCATCGACCGGCCCGAAGATCTCGATGTAGTCCACGATCAGGTTGCGGTCCCGCTCGCGGGCGTTGGGGGCCTGCGGGTTGTAGTAGTCGTTGGTGAAGCCCACGGCGACGCGCCGCGGGCCCGCCTTGATCGTCGTGCGCATCTCGTAGGTCTTCTGGTTGTTGCGGGAGGAGGTGACGTCGTACGTGCGCATGTCCTGGCCGTCGAGGCGCAGGACCATCTTCGCGGCCTCGTTGCCGGCCCGGTCGGCCCCCGCCTTGACCTTGACGACATACTCGCCTTCGATGGGAAAGTCGATCTGCCCGAAGATCTCTCCGTTGGCGAAGAGGACGAGCATGTCGCTGTCGGCCGCGCCGCCCTGGGTGTGCTTCATGGCCTCGGCCTCGAAGCGGCGCTCGGCCGGCCTCGCGGGGTTCTCGGTCTCGATGGCCCGGTCGAGGACCTTGCGGGCGGCGGCGAGGTATTTCTCCAGGAGGAGGGGCGGGAGGGAGAGGACGTCTCCGATGTTGTCGAAGCCGTAGCCCACGTCGTCGGAGGGGAAGTCCTCGGCCGGCTTGAAGTCCACGCCGATGAGGTCGCGCACGGTGTTCGTGTACTCCACCTTGTTGAGCCGCCGGAGGACCACGCGGCCGGGATCGGGCGGCGCGGCGGCGTCGATGCGGTCCATCGTGGCGGAGAGCCACGCGAGGAG
>JAHFOZ010000181.1 GCA_023261405.1 Planctomycetota bacterium | reverse complement strand
ACCGCCTCCGGCGGTCACGGAAATCGTCCGCCCGCGGCCGGACTGGAAGCGCCGAAAGACGCTATCCCACTCGAAGCGAAGGGATTGCCCTCGGCCGCTGCGGCGGCCGGGCAATCCCTGCTTTGCCCGCTGGATTCGTGAGCGCCGTTTTCACCACCAAGACACGAAGGCAGCAAGAGCTCTCTCGAGAGTCTTGGTACCCGTGTGGTTGGGAAGAGGGCTCCGCGTCATTTCGGGGCGACGGTGATCTTGACCTGGCGGTTCTCGGGCTTCTCGTTGGGCATGACGACGACGTCGAGCTTGCCGCGGAAGCGGGGGTCCTGGATCCAGCAGCCGATCTCGCTGATGTTCTTCGGGCCGGGGGGCTCGAGGTCGCGCTCGCTCACCACGATGTAGGGCGAGAAGGCGGCCACGAGCTTCGAGGCCTCCTCCACGAGGTCCTCGGGCCCCTGGATCTCGATGTCCACGGTGGTGGTTTCGAGCTTCACGCGGGCCTGCACCTCGGGGAGCGCGTTGAGGCCCACGCGGAGGCCGTTGATGCGCTTCGATTTCGGGTTGGGGACGATCTTCACCTCGACCCGGAAATCCTGGACGGGCAGCACCTTCTGGACCCTGGCGAGGGGGTCAAGTTCCCAGCGCTCGATGAGAAGGTCCTTCGCCTGCCCGCCCACGTAGACGCGCTTGATGTCGAAGCGGGAGATCTCGTCGGCGCGGTCGGCGGGCACCCGGGCGCGGATGCGGGGCGGCGAGGCGGTGATGGAATCCACCCGGAAGCCGGGGGCGAGTTCGCCGTCGTAGTGGAACTTGCTCACGCCCAGGTCGATGGTCTTCTCCACGTACCGGGAGTACTGGAGGGTGATGACGGGCGAGGGCAGCACGGGCGTGACGGTGATGGCGTCCCCGCCCGGGAGGGAGAAGTGCTTCCGCTCCAGGCCGAGGGCGAGGGAGCCGTGGTTCTCCGCAAGGGTCTTGGGGTCCACGGAGGGCTCGCACTTGAACGTCATCTGGGGGCGGAGCGCGTGGGAGCGCACGTCACCCTTGGCGCCGCCGAGGCGCACGCGCATCGGGCTGCCGGGGAGGATCTCGTTCTTGGCGGAGTCGCGGTAGGTCACGGAGGCGAAGAGGAGGGGGTCGAGCTCCTGGGGGCGGAACTCGACGACGATCTCCTCGGTGCCGATGCCCTGGGTGTAAAGGTAGGCCCACGTGACCAGGGCGAGGAGGAGGGCCATGCCCTTGGTGGCGAGGTTGCCCAGGAGGAGCTCCCTCACGGCGACTTCTCCTCCTGCGGGGCGGGCTGGACGGACGGCTGGTCGTGGCCGTTCCCGGAGCCGTTCCCCGGCGGGGAGGGGGGCGGGGCCGCCGCCGCTTCCGCCTTCGCCGGACGGCCGGCGGCGAGAGTGGGGCGGTCCCGCTTGGCGTAGAGCTCGTTGAGGAGCTTCTGGAGCGACTCGCGGTTGAGGTCGCCGGTGAGCTTGCCCTTCACGGCCACGGAGATGCGGCCCGTCTCCTCCGAGACGATGAGGGCGATGGCGTCCGTCTCCTCCGAGAGCCCCAGGGCGGCGCGGTGGCGGGTGCCCATGGATTTCGAGAGGGTGGGGTCGTCGGTGAGGGGGAAGAGGCAGGCCGCCGCGGCCACGCGGTCGTGCTGGACGACCACCGCCCCGTCGTGGAGGGCGGAGCCCGGATAGAAAAGGGTCTCGAGGAGCTCGCTGGTGAGGGCGGCGTCGATCTTGACGCCGTTCTCGACGATGTCGCCGAGGGCCACGTCGCGCTCGATGGCGACGAGCGCGCCGATGCGGTTCTTCGAGAGCTTGACGGCGGCGTTGACGAGCTCGTCCACGACCTCGCCCGACTGGCCGCGCAGGAGAGGGGAGAGGAGCGGGGACTGGGCGATGCGGGAGAGGCCGCGGCGGAGCTCGGGGGCGAAGATGATGATGAGGGCGATGGCGGACCCATTGAGGAGCCAGGTGAGGAGGGTCTTGAGCTCGTCGAGGCCGAAGAAGTCGGCCATCACCATGAGGCCGAGGAAGGACAGGCCGAAGAGGAAGAGGAGGGCCTTGAGGATGTTGGCCCCGCGGGTGCCGCGGACGAAACTCAGGACGACGTAGAAGAGAACCGACAGGACGGCGATCTGCACGAGGGAGCCGGGTCTCAGGAGCGCTTGGATCAGGTCCTTCATCGCACCAGGTCGCTCATACGGGCCACGTCGGACATCTCGCGAACGTCGTGCACGCGCACGACATCCGCCCCGCGGAAGATCGCGGCAGCCACGGTGGCGGCGGTGCCGGGGAGCCGTTCGTCCACCTTGCGTCCGAGATAGTGCCCGATGAAGCTCTTGCGCGAGGTGCCTACGACGAGCGGGCATCCGAGGCGGCGGAACTCTTCGAGGCGCCGCAGGATCTCCACGTTGTGCTCCGGCAACTTTCCGAAGCCGATCCCCGGGTCCAGAAGGATTCTATCACGCGGGATACCCGCCCTCAACGCCGATTTCAGGCTTTTCAGGAAAAAATCCGTGATCTCCCGCACGATGTCCCGGTAGCGGGGGGCCTTCTGCATGGTGCGGGGGCGGCCCTTCATGTGCATGAGGATGACGGCGACGCCCGCCTTCGCCGCGACCCGGGCCATGCGCCGGTCGCCCCGCAGCGCGGTGACGTCGTTGAGGATCTTCGCGCCGGCCCGGAACGCGGCCTCCGCCACCGCGGCCTTGGAGGTGTCGATGGAGACGAGGACGCCCTCGGCGGCGAGGGCCTCGACGACCGGGAGGACGCGCCGGAGCTCCTCGCGGGCGGGGATGCGGGCGGCGCCCGGCCGGGTGGATTCGCCGCCCACGTCGACGATCGAGGCGCCGTCGCGGACCATGCGGCGGGCCCGCCGGAGGGCGCGGGCGGGGTCGAGCCAGCGCCCCCCGTCGGAGAACGAGTCGGGCGTGACGTTGAGGATGCCCATGACGTGGGTGCGGCCGCTGCAGACGAGCTGGCCGCCCGGGAGGGGGATGCGGACGTGCGGGCGATTCACGCCTGCTGCGGGCCGGGGACGGGGTCGCCGTCGGGCTTCCAGCCGGGGTCGCGCCGGGGCTCGCTCTTCTCCTCGGGCTTGCGGTCCTCGCGGGCGCGCTCCTCGGCGAGCTCGCGCTCCTTCAGGGCGTCGATGCTTTCGCCGCGGAGGAGCATGCGCACCTCCTCGCCGGTGATCGTCTCGTACTTGAGGAGGGCCTGGGCGATCGCCTCGAGCTTTTCGCGGTTCTGGCTGATGATCTCCCGGGCGCGGGTGTGGGCCGTGTCGATGATGCGGCGGACCTCGGTGTCGATGAGCCTCGCGGTCTCGTCGCTGTGGTTCCGCGTGCGGGCGATCTCGCGGCCCAGGAACATGTGCTCCTGCTCCTCGCTGTAGGAGATGGGCCCGAGCTTCTCGCTCATGCCGTACTCGCAGACCATCCGGCGGGCCATCTCGGTGGCCTGCTGGATGTCGTTGGCCGCGCCGGTGGACATCTCGTTGAAGACCAGCTCCTCCGCCACGCGGCCCCCATACGCCGTGGTCAGCATGGCCTCGAGCTCCCGGCGGCCGCGGCCGTACTTGTCGTGCTCGGGCAGGGAGAAGGTCGCCCCCAGGGCCCGGCCGCGGGGGATGATCGTCACCTTGTGGATCGGGTCGGCCTCGGGGACCAGGGCCCCGACCAGGGTGTGCCCGGCCTCGTGGTAGGCGGTGTTGGTCCGCTCCTTCTCGAGCATCACGCGCGACTTCCTCTGGCGGCCCCAGAGGACCTTGTCCCGCGCCTCCTCGAAGTCGGCGTGCTCGACGGCGTCCTTCTTCCGCATCGTCGCCATGATGGTGGCCTCGTTGATGAGGCTGGCGAGGTCCGCGCCCGAGAACATCGGGGTGGCCTTGGAGATCTTCTTCAGGTCGACGTCGCGGCCCAGCTTGATCTTGCGGGCGTGGATCTTCAGGATCTCCTCGCGGCCCTTCGCGTCCGGGAGGTCGACCATCACCTGCCGGTCGAAGCGGCCGGGGCGGAGCAGCGCCGGGTCCAGGACGTCCTGGCGGTTGGTGGCCGCCATGACGATGATGCCCTCGTCCGTGTCGAAGCCGTCCATCTCGACGAGAATCTGGTTCAGGGTCTGCTCGCGCTCGTCGTGGCCGCCGCCCAAGCCCGTCCCGCGGCGCCGGCCCACGGCGTCGATCTCGTCGAGGAAGATGATGCAGGGGGAGTGCTCTTTGGCCTTGAGGAAGAGGTCGCGGACGCGCGAGGCGCCGACGCCCACGAACATCTCCACGAAGTCGCTGCCGGAGATGGAGAGGAAGGGGACGGCCGCCTCGCCCGCGATGGCCTTGGCCAGGAGCGTCTTCCCCGTGCCCGGAGGGCCGATCAGCAGCACGCCGTGCGGGATGCGGCCGCCCAGGCGGGTGAACTTCTGCGGGTTCTTGAGGAACTCGACGATCTCGCCGACCTCCTCGCGGGCCTCGTCCACGCCCGCGACGTCGGAGAAGGTGGTCTTGACCTTGTCGGCGGTGACGAAGCGGGCGCGGCTCTTGCCGAACGAAAGAATATTGCCCGGCCCGCCCGTGGACCGCATCTGGCGCAGGAAGAAGAACCAGATGACGAAGAGGAGGAGGACCCAGGGCAGGATGTTGATGAGGAGCGCCTGGTAGAAGGTGTCCTTCCGCTTGTGGTGGTAGAACTCGGGCTTGAGCCCCTCCGAGAGCTCGTTGTTGCCCTTGCGGCTCTGGACGGAGGAGAGCGGGAGCTGGACGTAGATCTTCTTGTAGGAGGCGTCGTTCCGCATCCACGGCTGGTGCATCTCCGCCGTGAGCTCGCCGCCGTCGCGGTCCGTCTCGACCCAGACCTCCTTGACCTTGTCGTTCTTCTTGAGCGACAGGTACTCGGCCAGGGAGACCTCGATGATCTTGTTGCCTGCGGAGATGACCCGCATGGAGAAGGCGAGCATCACCGCCATGAAGATGAGGACGAGGACGAAGAAGAGGCTCTTCTGCTTCCGGGGCTTGCCCGGGGAGTCCTCGCGGCGCGGGGTCTCGTCGTCGAAATCCATTCCGTCCTTCATTTCGCGGGGAGATCCATCGTACCCGAAAGTCCGCCGCGCCTACCACTCCTTTTCGAAGTGGGTCACCACCCAGCGGGCCAGGCGGTCGAAGACCTCCTGGCGGGCGCTCTCGAGGGTTTCGCCGCGCGAGGCGGTGATCGAGGCCCCCTCGGTCCGCACGTCCTTCCAGCGCTCCACTCCCTCGGCGTTCAGGAGCCGGATCTCCACCCGCATGCGGAGCGAGCCCACGACCACGGTGTCCGTCTTGCCCTCCACGACGGACGCGTTCGTCATGTCCACGATCCGCCCCTCCAGGGTGTAGGGGGCGTCCTTCGTATTAACGCGGATCCCCCGGGCGGACATTTCATGAATGATGGAGTGGGTGAGGTCGAACTCGTGGGTGCGGCGGTCGCCCAGGTTGTCGAAGATCCGCACCTTGACCTCCTTCACGTCGTAGAGGTCGCCGAGCGTGCAGGCGCCGATCACGCAGAGGAGAACGGGGGCGGCGCGCCGCAGACTCACTTCTTCCCCTCGTCGGGCCGGGCCGGGGATACGGCGGGGAGGGGGACTCCGGCGGCCTGGAGCGCGGCGCGGGCGTCCGCCTCGGCCTCGCGGCGCGGGAACTGCGGGAGCACCCGGCGATAGGAGACGAGGTCCTTGAGGATCGCCTTGTGGTAGAGGAGGGCGGCCTTGGGGAGGCCCTTCCACTCGTAGTACTTCACGGTCCGGCGGGCCTTCTCGAGCATGAGGTCGTAGACCCGCTCGAGGCGCTTCTCCACGCTGCCCTGGATCTCGTCCACCCAGCGGCGGGCGGGTTCGGGGAGGCGGCGCATCTTCTCGGCCTCCTCGAGGAAGCGCTCGTAGTGGCGGCGGGCGTCCTTGAGGGGCTTGATGTCGTACTCGACGGAGCTGAAGCGGGCCTCGCTCGTGACGCCGAGCATCCAGAGGGCAAGGACGGCGTCGGGGGCGTCGGCGTACTGGTCGAGGATGAGCTGGAACTGGTCGGCCGCGGCGTCCCAGTCGCCCCTCTCGAAGTGGAACTTGCCGAGGCGCTGGATGAAATCGGCGGTGAACTCCTCGCGGGGGTAGCGGCGGAGGGAGGCCTTGAGGAATTCGATGCCGGGCTTCGAGCTGGAGGCGATGGAGAGCCCGAACACCCCCGTGGACCGGCCGGCCCGGGCGAGCGCGAGGGCGGAGGACAGCTCCATCCGCTTGGCCTGGGTGGCGCGATCGGACTGCGGGTAGCGGACCACGAAGGTCTCGTATTCTCGGTAGGCGTTGTCGAACGACGCGGCCTTGAACCAGGTCTCGGCCGCCTCGAAGTGGGCGGCTTCCCGGAGCGCGAGGTCGGGCACATGCTCGCGGATGAGGGTGAAGACCTGGGCGGCCTCCTCGGGCCGGCCCGCCTGGCGCAGCTGCTCCCCGTGCTTGAAGAATTCCGCCGGGGACCTGCGCTGCATCGTGTCCAGGTCCACGAACCCGAGGTCGGACTTGTAGACCCAGTCCTGCGGCGCCGAGAAGAGGAGGGAGACCGCCAGGGTGAGCATCGAGGAGATTCTACCAGCCGCCCCGCGGGATTGCCAGCGGGCGGGCCGGGGACCGACGCCGAGGGTCGGTTTACTGGGGGACTTCGACGGCCAGGCGGTGGGCCTCGCAGGCGTTCTTCACCGCGGTCGCGTACTGGGTGGTCCCGAAGGCCTTGAGATAGGCGTCGAGCAGCGGCTGCACCATCTTCGCGAAGCGTTCCTTGGTCGTCGTCTTCTTCATTTCCGGGACCAGCGTCCGATGGTAGGCGGCCTCGGCGTCGATCTCCTTTTTGACCTCCGGGAGTTTGAGCAGCGCCCGGCCCGTCTCGTTCACCGCCGACCGCTCGGGCGCGCCGGAAAACGCCGCGGCGAATGCCGTCGCCTCCCGGTACGCCTGCACGGGGTCGGTCTTCGCGAGCGCTTCAATCTGGTCCTTCCGCCAGACTCGCGTGTCCGCGATCCGCTGCCGGACGAGCCCCGCGAATTCCTTCGCCTCCGGCGTGCCCGCCTTCCGGAGTTCGAGCTCGAGCAGGTTGAACTGCTGGAGGTCGTAGTAGTGCGCCGCCAGCTCCATTTCCGAGGGCGGTTTCACCTGGCCCAGGATCCCCTCAGGATACTCCGCCAGGCTCTTCTCGATCTGCGTGCTGTGGATCGTCCGGCCCGCGTTGGCTCCAGTGCCGCCCCAGGTCCAGCCCTTGCTTGCGTTGTAGGCGATCTTCCCGCCGCCGTCGATCACGACCAGCCAGAAGCGCGCGTTCTTCGGGACCCCGAACGCGACGGCCGTGGCGCCGCCCGCGTCCAGCATGTTCGCGAAGGGCTTGAGCTTGAACTGCTCGACCTGCTGCTCCATCGATTTCACGGTCGCCGTGGTGGACGTGCAGATCCCGAGGAACGTGACGTTCCGGTTCTTCTTGTAGGTCTCGTAGTCCTTGACCAGACCGGCCAAGAGCGCCCCGGGGCCGCCTCAGCAGGGGACGTCGGCGTTCCAGAAGGCGAGGACCACGGTGTTCCCGCCGACCGCGCCCGCGGGCCGGGCGACGGTGCCGCCGGCGGCCGGATCCCCGGACCCGGTGTCCGATTTCCGAAGGGCGTCAAGCGAGACGGGCGTCCCCACCCAGCCGGCCGCGAAGAGCCGTGGCGCAGGCTCGCCGAGGTTCTTGTCCCACTTCTCCTGCTGCTGGGCCGCGGCGGCGGATCCCAGGGCGATGACGAGCGCGAGGGCCACGGACGTTCTGTGCACGGCGATACCTCCCAATCAGGCTCTCTCAACCTTACCACGTCAAGGGCCCGAAAGTAAGGAGGGGCCGGCAATATAGTTCGACCCAATCCCCCCGGGATTGCCGGCCCGCGGCGTATCCGAAGCGATCCCCCGGCGTATCGGAAAGGATACGCGGGGGTCCGATCCCTCCTCAGCCCAGGGCAAACAGGGAGCACGGAGGTCGCAGGGAAGCCCGTTTCATCGGAGTCTCAAGCGTTTCTCGCTGCCCTCTGTTCGCGTTGCGGCGAGTCCGGCCCGTGGCACGCGGGTTGCGCTGGTGGATGCGATCTTCAGGAGGACCCGCCATGGTCGCGTTCGTCGCCTTGGTTGCTGCTCTGGCCGTTCAGGACAAACCCGTCGCCCCGGAGGCCCTGGGACGGATGCCCGTCCGCGAGGTCACCGTCTTCAAGGACGGCCATGCGTTCGTCCTCCACGAGGCGGCGATGCCGGTGGATACGGCGGGGAACGTCGTCCTCGACGGCCTCCCCGCGCCCGTCATCGGGACCTTCTGGCCCTACGCGTCCGATCCCGCGGCGAAGCTCGCGTCGGTCGTGGCCGGCCGGAAGACGGTGCGCGTGGATCAGCCCGCCTTGAGCGTCCTCGAGCTCCTGGAGGCCAACCCCGGGGCCGAGGTCTTCATCCGGGAGACGGCGGGCGAGCGGTATCCCGCGAAAGTCGTGGGCATCCCCGAGCGGGAAAACCCGGCCGGCGAGCCGCGGCGGATCCGGGGGAACGTGCTCCTCCTGGAAACGGCGGAGGGCCACCGGGCCGTGCCGCTTGAGCGCATCCAGGACGTGGTCTTCAAGGAGAAAGGCCGGCTCGCGGTACCCCGCGAGGAGTCGCGCAACGTGCTCACGCTGCGCCTGGACTGGGAGGGGAAGCCCGCGGCGAAGGACGCGCGGGTCGGGATGATGTACCTCCAGAAGGGGCTCCGCTGGATCCCCTCGTACCGGATCGAGCTCGACGGCAAGGGTCGCGCGGTCCTCAAGCTCCAGGCAACGCTGCTCAACGAGCTGGCGGACCTCGATGACGTGACGGCCCACTTCGTGATCGGCGTGCCCTCCTTTGCGTTCAAGGACACCGTCGATCCGATCGCGCTCCAGAAGGGGATCGAGCAGGCGGCCGGGAGGCTCTCCGCCTACTTCCAGGAGGGAAACCAGACGGCCTACGCCTTCGGCAACGCGATGATGACGCAGGTGTCCCGCATGAGCGAGCACCGTCCCGCAGCGGACGGCCCCGCCGACCCCGCGGGCCCGCCCGGCGAGCAGAACGAGGATCTCTTCGTCTTCACGGTGAAGGGCATCCGCCTGAAGAAGGGCGAGTGCGCCGTCTTCCCCGTGGCCGAGTCGGCGCTCCCCTACAAGGACGTCTTCGCGCTCGACCTCCCGATCACGCCCCCTCAGGAGTTGCGCCAGCATTCCTCCAATCCGCAGCAGCTGGAGCTGTCGCGACTCTTTAACGCCCCGAAGGCCGTGCACAGGATCCGGCTGACGAACGACGGCAAGGCGCCGCTCACGACGGCCCCGGCGCTCCTCGTCCGCGACGGCCGGGTGCTCGGGCAGGGGATGATGACCTACACCGCCCCGGGCGGGCGCTGCGACGTCGAGGTGACCAAGGCGGTCGACGTGCAGGTGAAGAAGTCGGACGTCGAGGAGGATCGGCAGCGTCGCGCGTTCCAGTGGCGGGGCAGCGACTACGACCGCATCGTCATGCGCGGCCGGGTGACGATCACCAACCTCCGCGGCGTCCCGGTGGAGCTCGAGGTCACGCGCCACGTCCTGGGCGAGGCGGACCGGGTGGGCCAGGAGGGCAAGGCCGAGCGTGTCAACGCGCTCGAGGACGGCGGGTTCGTGCAGACGCAAAGCCTGCCCTACTGGTGGAGCTGGTACAGCTGGCCCTGGTACTGGCACCACATCAACCCGGTGACGCGGATCGCCTGGA
>JAHFOZ010000180.1 GCA_023261405.1 Planctomycetota bacterium | reverse complement strand
GTGCTCGGTTCGGTGATCGTCGAGATCACTTTCATGCGCCCCCGGCATTTTGGGCACGAAAGCACATCCAGTTTCAGGCTGCGCAGGATCAGGGTCGCCCAGTCCGTCTGCTTGCGGCGGCCGCGAGACTTTCTCCGGCGGGGACGGTCGGAGTCTCCCTCCTCCGGCCCGGGGCCGTTCTCGCGGGCGCACGCCTCGGGTGTCGGGGCGGCCGGCCGCTCCGGCGGCACCACCCGGCTCCGGAACCTGTGGTGCGGCGCCAGGACGCCGCTGTAGCGGACGGTGTGGCTTCGAGGGGGAGGGACCAAGGCCGCCAATTTCGCCAGGAAGTCCAGGGGCTCCAGCACCACCCGCGTCCCCCCGTCCCAGCGGGGCTTCCGGAGCGAATACTCCACCTTCCCGTCCGGCCTCCGGTAGAGACGCTCCTCCGCGAAGGCGGGGCGAAGCAGGTAGCGGCTCACCCGCTCCAGCTTCTCCCGGTCCCGACCGTCCAGCGCCACCCCCGCGTGGATCGACCAGCCGTCCTGCTCCGCCGTGAAAGGCTTGTCGTTGGGGATATACGGCCGGCCCTTCTGGCGGTCCGGCACCTCCACCCGCTTCCAGGGCTCCCCCGGACCCTTCCGCTCCTGGATCGAGGCCGCCTGCAACTCGTCCATCAGGGAGGGGTCCGCGGGCTCCGCCGCCAGGTTGCCCCCCTCTGCCCTGGACCCCGCCAGCAAGGCCCCCGCCCGCTCCAGCATCCGCTCCACCCTCTGCTTCGTCCGGGAGAGCACCTGCTCGAGGTCCTCCCGCTCCGGGGGCGGGGTCTCCACGAAGTGGAGCTTCCCCGTCTCCGGGATCTCGACGTAGACCCCGTCCAGGCTGAGGGTGTGCAGGTGCGGGTTGGCGTTCAAGGAGGACCCGAATCTCTGGATGGCGGTCAGGGCCCCCCCGTGGGTCTCGGCCTTCCAGGGGAGCCGCTTCCGGTATCTCCAGTCCCCGGGCTCCACCCCCTCCCGGATGAAGAGGAGCTGGCGGTTGTAGTAGCGGAAGACCTCCTGGAGGAAGAGATCGAGCGCCCGGGTGAGGAGTCCGGAGTCCCGCATCAAGATGTAGCGGATCTCCCGGGGGAAGCTGAGGACCCATTGGCGGATGGGGACCGGGGGGAGGACGTTGTCCACCCAGTGGGCGGCCGTGTCGGCCATGCGCCGTCCCATGCACGAGGGGCAGAAGCCCCGGCCGGCTCAACTGAACCCGACCACGGAATCGTAGCCGCAGTCCCCACAGCGCACACGGGCGAAGCCATTTGCCAAAATCCCGCAGTCCAAGTACCTCTCGAACTCCTGGCGCACATAGGTCGGAAGCCCGCGGCCCCCGCCCCACGCGGCGGCGCGCTCGAGGAAAGTCGACAGGTTCTCCTGGATCACCCGATAGAGGACCGACTCTTCCGGCTTCCGCCTCCGATACGCCGCCGAGATCCCGCCCACGCGGAAGACAAACGCAAAAAACGTGCCTGCGAAATCCGCGCGCAACCGCGGTTCGCCGCCTGGCCACGTTACGAAACGAAACGTGAAGGGTAACGCGGCATGATGTGTCGTACTGGGTCATATCATGGGGGCGTCCCAGGCGGCGCCTCCGCGAAACCGGCCGCCCGGGTCAGGGGCGCGCGGAGGACAGGCTCAGCGTCCCTTCGATAGGATCGCGCGGGAGGCGGCGAGGAGGGCGTCAACCTCGGAGTCGGTGCCGACCGTGATCCGAAGATAGTCGCGGACCTCGGGGAGGTCGAACCAACGGACCAGGATTTTCCGCGCGCGGAGCCGCGCGAGCCACGCTTTGGCCGGGAAGCGGGGAGGGCGCGCGAGGATGAAGTTCGTGGCGCTCGGGAGGCCCCGGAAGCCCTGGTCCTCGAGACCGCGGCCCAGGCGTCCGCGCGTGGCGATCACCCGCCGGAAGTTCCTCCGGTACCAGGGCAGGTCGTCCAGCGTCGCCAGCGCCGCCACCTGGCCCAGGCCGTTCACGTTGTAGCTGTCGCGGATCTTGTCGAGAGCGGCGACGAGCGCCGCGGGGCCCACGAAGTAGCCCACGCGCTGGAAGCAGAGCGAGTAGGCCTTCGAGAAGGTGCGCGCGACGAGGACGTTCGGGCGCTTGAGGGCGAGCGAGAGGGCGTTCTCGGGTCCGAAGTCCACGTAGGCCTCGTCGAGCACCACCACGCCCTTGAGTGAGCGCGAGAGGGCGTCAAGCTCCGCCGTGGCGTACCCGCGGCCGCTCGGGGCGTTCGGCGTCGTGACGAGCGTGAGCGCCGCGTCGAAGCGCCAGGAGCGCGTTCGCCGGAGCTTCGCGAGGGCGGGGAGGGAGAAGTCCGGCTCGAGCGGCGCGCCCGCCTCGCGGGCGCCGTGCATCCGCGCGAGGACCGGGTAGAGCGAATAGCTCGGCCGGAACCACTGCACGGCGCCGGTGCGCGGCTCGACAAAGGCGCGGACCGCCATCGCGAGGAGTTCGTCGGACCCGTTCCCCACGATGATGTTCCCCGGCCGGCAGCCGTGGAGCTTCGCGAGCTTCTCGCGGAGCGGCTGGGCCGTGGGGTCCGGGTAGAGCCGGAGGCGGCCGTCGACCGCCGCCTTCACCGCCCGGAGCACCCGGGGGGACGGCGGGTAGGGGTTCTCGTTCGTGTTGAGCTTGACCAGGCCGGGGATCTTCGGCTGTTCGCCGGGGACGTAGGCGCGGAGGGCGCGGACCAGGGGGCGGATGCCGGCCATGGGCCGGTATCTTGCCAGAAGTCGCGCCGCTTGGCTACGGTCCCGTCTGGAATCCCGACGCGAAGGGGGCCGCGAGCGGGTTCCCGGCCGCGTCCGTCGCCCCGGCCGTGACCTGCACCAGGAAGAAGGAGTTCGGGGTCAGCGGGAGAAGGGGCGTGAAGGTCGCCGTCGTGCCCGCATAGGTGACGATTCCGGCCACCGGCAGGCCGCCGCCGGAGATCGAGAGGACCGTGAAGGTCGTCGCGTTCAGCGTGGCGGGATTCATGGGCTCGCTGAAGGTCACCGTGACGAGAGCGGCCGTGGAGACCCCGATCGCCCCCGTGGCCGGCAAATTGGAGACGACCGTGGGCGCGGTCGTGTCGGGCACCGTCGTGAAGATCCACGTGAAGTCCGCCGCCACGGCGTTCCCAGCCAGATCCTGCGCGCCGGTCTTGACCGTGGCCGTGTAGGTCTTCGCGTTTGCCAGCGGGGCCGAGGGAGTGAACGTGGCCGTGAGGCTCGGGGCGTCGTAGGTCACCGTCCCCGCGACGGGCGAGGCGCCCTGGGCGAGCAGGAGGGTGGCCGACGAGATCGTGGCGGGGTCCATGGGCTCGTCGAACGTGGCGGTGGCGACTGCATTCAGCGGCACGCCGCCGGCGCCCGCGGCGGGGACGGCCGACGCGACCGTCGGGGCCGTCGTGTCGCCCGCGACGCCCGTCGTGAAGGTCCAGATGAAGTCCGCGGCCAGGGCGTTCCCGGCGAGGTCCTGGGCGCCCGTGGTTATCGTGGCGGTGTAGGCCGTGGACGCGAGCAGGTCCGCGGCGGGGCTGAACGTGGCCGTGGCGCCGGAGGTGTTCACCGAGCCGGCCACCGCCGCGAGGCCGTCCGTGAGCGTGAACGTCGTGCCGGTCAGCGTGGACGGGTTCATCGCCTCGTCGAACGTGGCCGTGATCGCCGCGTTGAGCGCCACTCCAGCGGCGGCGACGGCCGGGAGCGTGGAGACGACCGAAGGCGGAGTCAGGTCCGAGGCCACGCCGGTGGTGAAGGTCCAGACGAAGGCCGCCACGAGGGGGTTGCCCGCGAGATCCTTGACGGCCGTGGTGAGCGTGGCGGTGAAGAGCGTGGAGGCCGCCAGCGGGGCGGCCGGCGTGAACGTCGCCGAGGAACCTGCCGCGCTCACGGTGCCCGCGACCGGCGCCGGGCCCGCCGCGAGCGTGAAGCTCGAGGTCGTAACGGTGGCCGCATCGATGGGCTCGCTGAACGCGGCGGTCACGGCGGAATTGAGAGGGATCCCCGTGGCGGCGCTCGCGGGGATCGTGGAGGAAACGGCGGGCTTGACCGTGTCGAAGAACCCGGGTCCCAGCGGGGTCACGCGGGCGCCGTGATCGCCACCGCAGGCCGGGAGCAGCGCCGTCGCGAAAAGGGCGAAGGCGACGCGGACGCAGGATGCGGTCACTGGGGGATGATATCCGGGAGGCCGCTCGAGCATGAACTAATTCGGCCCCAGGAGGGCTCGGCGGGCCTCGCGCAGAGGTTCGCGAAGGGACTCGGCGAGGGAGGGGTTCAGCGAGGAAGCTTCCTCGAAACTTCGGATCGCCTGGGTGAAATGCTCGCGGGCGCCGCCGGGGTCGCCGGCGGCGGCGCGCCGCCGACCCCAGAGGAGCTCGAGGTGGCCCTGCTCCGTCCAAGCCGCGCTCGAGAGCGGATTGAGGGAGAGGACGTGGGCGAGGTCCTCCTTCGACGTGGCGAGCGAGGGATCGTGGCCCGCCTCGGCGAGGAGGCGGTGGGCGCGCGCGCGGGTGGTGCGCGCCCGGTTGAAGAAGGGGGCGGCGGCGATCGCTCGGTCGAGCGCGTCGACGGCGGCGGCGAGATCGGCGGACGGGTCACGACCCGCGCGGCGGGCGCGCTCGAGGTGGAAGGTCGCGCGCGCCTCGGCCACCTCGGGCGTGTCGGGGGCGGTCTTCAGGAACGCTTCCGCCTTCGCGAATCCGGCGGCGGAGCCCTCCTTGGAGGCCCGGTAGATCCCGAGGAAGATCCAGTCCGCCCAGGCGCCGAGGAGCGAGGGGTCGCGGGCGAGGGCCGCCTCGGCATCCGCCTCGCCGAGCCTGCAGGCGTCGCCTGCGGAGCCGCAGGCGTACGCGCGGTATCGGTTCACGGACGCGCGGGCGGCGAGGGCCTGCGGGTCGCCGGGGGCGAGCTTGAGGGCCTCGGCGAGGTCCGCGTCCGCCGCCGCGTAGTGGGGCAGGGGGTCCTCGCCGAAGTTCACGCGGCGCAGGCCGAGCGAGGTGCGCAGGCGCGCACGGTGGACCAGGCCCTCGCGGGCGGCGCCGAGCCTCATCGCCTCGGAGAAGTCGTCCTCGGCGGCCTGCGCGTCGCCCAGGGGATCGCGGCCGGTCTCGCGCTTGAGGTCCGCGCGGAGGGCGCGGGCGTCGCCGCGGCCGATCCAGAAGCGCGCGTAGCCGCGGTCGTGCCCGATGCCCCGGGTCCAGGCCTCCTCCGCGCGGCCCGCGGCGGCCTCCTGCTCGGCGGGGGGCGAGTGCCGGGTCGTGGGGCCGAGTTCGGCGCGGGCGAGCGCCTCCCAGGCCTCCTCGAGGGACGGGTCGGCGGCGAGGGCCGATCCGGCGGCCGCCCGGGCGCGCGTGTAGTCGCCCGCCAGGAACGCCGCGTGGGCGTCGGCGACCCTGGCGCGCGGGTCGTTCCTCTCCAGGAGGGCGAGGAGTTTCGCGGCCTCCCCGGCCCTGGGGGCCAGGAGGAGCCGTTCGTAGAGGGCGGCGGCGAGGCCGGGCTCGGCGGCGAGGGCGCGCTCCTGCTCCGCGAGGGCGCGGGCGTCGTCGAGGAAGACGCGCCGGAGCCGGCCCAGGAGGTGGCGGACCCCGGCGGTCTCGATCCCCGCGGCCTCGCGCTCCGCGCGCTCGAGGAAGCCCGCCATCCGTTCGTTCGCCCCCGCGCGGCGGAGTTCGAGGGCGGCCCGCAGCGAGACGCCGAGGACCTCCTCCACGCTCCGCGCGCGGGCCTCCTGCCGGAGGCGCTCCTCGCGGCGCGAGGATATGGCCACCCCCGAGGCCACCAGGAGGGCGACGAACACGGCGCCCCAGGCGGCGAGGATGGCGCGCGGGTGGCGCCGGGCGAAGCGGCGGAGGTCTCGGCCCACGGCGCCGGCGCGGGCGGCGATGGGCTCGCCCCGGAGGCCGCGCTCGAGGTCCTCCGCGAAGGCGCGGGCGCTCGCGTAGCGCCGCGCCGGGTCCTTCTCCATCGCCTTGGCGATCGCGGTCTCCACGTCGCGCGGGACCTCCGGGTTGAGCGTGCGGGGCGAGGCGGGTTCGCGGGTGAGCACCTTCTCGAGCGTGCCGGCGAACGAGCCGCCCTCGAAGGGAGGGCGGCCCGTGACCATCTCGTAGAGCGTGGCGCCGAGCGAATAGACGTCGGTGGCCGGCGCGCGGGCGGCGTCCTCGCCGCGGGCCTGCTCGGGGGACATGAAGGCGGCGGTCCCGGCCACGAGCCCGTCGCGCGAGGGGTGGCGGCCGGGATCGTCGAGGTGGGCGAGGCCGAAGTCGAGGACGAAGGGGCGCCCGTCGGGGGCGACCATGATGTTCCCGGGCTTGAGGTCGCGGTGGACCACGCCCTGCTCGTGGGCGTGGTGGACGGCGAGGGCGACGAGGCGCAGGGTCTCGACCGCCTCTCGCACGTGGAGCCGGAGACGGGCGAGGGACTGGCCCTCGATGTACTGCATCACGATGAACGGCCGGCCGTGATCCTCGGCGACGCGGTAGATGGAGACGATATTGGGGTGGGAGAGCCGCGCCGCGGCGAGGGCTTCGCGGCTGAAGCGGGAGGAGGTTGCTTCGGGGTCGGGTCCGGGGTCGGGGAGCTTGAGGGCGACCCAGCGGCCCAGGCGCGTGTCCCAGGACTTCCAGACCTCGCCCAGGCCGCCGCGGCCCAAGGGTTCCACGAGGACGAACTCGGCGCGTCGTCGGTCCGGGTCGCCGAGCACGGCCTCCGCCTCGGGAGGCGGGCGGCGATGGGGGCGGAAGAGTTCGAAGTCCTCGCGGTCGATCTCGGTGCGGAGGCGGCGGACCTCCTCGGGAGCGACGCCGCGGGCGCGGAGGAGATCCTCCACGGGGCGGTCGCCGCGCCGCGCGAGCTCCATGTCGGTGAGGAGCCCGGCGCGCACGGCCCGCCGTCCGAGGCTGAGGTCCTGGGCGCCGCGGAGGACGCCGCCGAGGCGGCCGAAGAGATCGGGCCTGGGCTCGCTCATCGCAGGGGACATTTCAGCACAAAGCCCCGAAGGGCGCCAAGGCTTACTTTTTTTTGTGCCCGCGCGGCGGGCGGCGTTTCAGGCCCCGCCGAAGAGGGCCTCCCATTCGGCGGAGAGATCCTCGGGGCTGCTCACGGACTCGCAGAGCACGGCGCGGACGGCCTGGCGGAACTCCTCGCGGGCGCGCGTCAGGTAGTTCTTCACGTCGTCGGTGCTGAGGCGGAGCTCGCGGGCGACGGTCTCGTAGGAGACGGGGCCCTCCTCCGCGGCGAGGTCGTAGCGGCGGAAGACCTCGAAGTAGGTGGATTTGCCCTGCGAGGCCAGGCGCTCGCGGAGCGCCTCGGAGGCGCGGGCCAGGACGATGCGGCGCCAGGAGCGGTCGAAGACCTCCTCGGGGCGCAGGGCCTGCTCGTCGGGGAGGATCTCGTCGAGGTCGCCCCGGCCGATGCGGAGGCTGCTGATGCGGACGCCTCCGCCGCGCTTCTCGCGGGCGCTGTCGCGGGCGCTCTTGGAGAGGAAGTTGTGGAGGGCGCCCTTGAGGTAGGCGCGGAAGCTGCCGCGTTCGCGGGCGTAGCGCTCGGCGAAGCCGTCCTTGAGGACGACCTCGGCGAAGAAGTCCTGCGTGAGATCCTTGGCGTCCTCGTTGGAGGCGGAGCGGGCGCGACGGACGAGGTGGTAGACCGGTTTCCAGTAGAGCTGGACGAGGCGCTCCAGCTCTGCGTCACGCCGACCCGGGCTGCCGGCCTTGATGGAGGCGAGCGCGGTGTGGGAGGTCACGGGCAGCTGGCGCCCGTCGCCCCCGATCTCGGTATTGGGATCGCCCATGGTCCCGCCGATCAACTCGGACCCGCTCCACCCTTTGGGGTGAGCCCACATAAATCCGCCGGGTTGGCCCTCAAGGGGACGACCCGGTGCATCCATGCCGTCGAACCCCCTAATCATACACGCAGGGGGGCGAATCCGTTCGCGTTCGGCTCGGGCGTGTGCTATGCTTCCTTCCGAAGCCCATGGCCAATGCATCCGGATCCGCCGCCCCCCGCATTCTCATCGTGGACGGGGACCCGGCCTCGGCGGTGCGGCTGAAAGACCTCTGCCGGCGGGAGGGGCTCGACGCCGAGGTGGTCTTCACGGGAATGGCCTGCATTCAGTCCTTCGAGCGTAAGCCGCCCGACCTCTGCCTGCTCGAGGCGACGCTGCCCGACCTGCCCGGGCTGGACGTGCTCCGGCAGCTGCGGGAGAAGCACCGCGAGATCCCCGTCCTCGTCTGCTCGGCCTCGTCGGCGCCGGCGGAGGTGGTGGCGTCGATCCGGCTGGGCGCGGCCGACTTCGTCTCCAAGCCGGTGAATGAGGCGAAGCTGGTCCGCCAGATGCAGGAGGCGCTCCAGTCCGTCTCCCACGACCGCGACCTGCAGCGCGTCCGACGCCGGAGCGAGGCCGCGATTTCCGGCTTCAAGCTGGATGATATTCTCAGCCGGCTGGTCCTGGCGGGGGGATCGGACCTGCACCTCAAGGTGGGGCGACCTCCGCTGATGCGCGTGGCGGGCGAGCTGGAGCCGAGCCCCCTGCCGGAGGTCACGCAGGAGGATATGGAGAAGGTGCTCTGCCAGCTCCTGGGCGAGGACGGGTGTGAGATCCTCGAGCGCGACTTCGAGTCGGACACCTCCTACGCGCTGGAAGGGGTGGCCCGGTTCCGCGTGAACGCCTTCAAGCGGATGGGCCTCTACGCGGCCGCGTTCCGGCTGATCCCGCTGACGCTGCCCACGATCGAGAGCATGGGGCTCCCGCCGGTCCTGAAGGACATCGTCAAGGCCCCGCAGGGCCTGGTCCTCCTCACGGGGCCCACGGGGAGCGGGAAATCAACCACCATGACGGCGATGATCGAGGAGCTCAACGACACGCAGTCGCTCCATATCGTGACGATCGAGGACCCCATCGAGTTCGTCTACGCGGACCGGAGGTGCGCGATCAACCAGCGCCAGCTGGGGACGGACGTGAAGTCGCTGACCGAGGCGCTGCGCCGCGTGCTGCGGCAGGACCCTGACGTGATCGTCATGGGCGAGATGCGGGACCGGGAGACGATTGAACTGGCCATGCACGCCGCGGAGACGGGGCACCTGGTCTTCTCGACGCTGCACACGAACGACGCCAAGCAGACGCTGGACCGCATCGTGGACATGTTCCCCTCCGACGCCCACCAGCAGATCCGCGCGATGATCGCGCTGACGCTCCGGGCGGTAATCAGCCAGCGGCTCGTCCGGAAGGTGGACGGGAACGGCCGGGTGGCTGCGATGGAGGTGATGATCAACTCGCCCAACATCCGGGACCTGATCGCGGAGGGGAAGACCTCGCAGATCGAGAAGGCCATCACCTCCTCGGGCGACTATTACCAGATGCAGACGTTCAACCAGTCGCTCGCCAAGCTCATCCAGGCCGGCGTCGTCACCCAGGAAGAGGGCCTGGCCTCCTCGACGAACCCGGGCGACCTGCGCCTGCTCCTGAAGGGGGTCTCGAGCGGCACCGCCTCGCACGACACCCAGCGGACCAACGCGCCGACGACCTCCGTGCGCACGTTCCCGCCCTCGCCCGCCGGCGGCTTCCCCCAGCGTCGCTGACCCGGCGGCCGCCCTTCGTTTCCCGCGGGGCAGCCTCGCATAATCCCTGGAACCCAACGATGAAATGTTGAAGAATAGGCGGCCTCGTGCATCCCGGGGAAGGACCCCGGCGTACTACGGTCGGGATTTCGAGGGTACCGGGAGGGAGCGTGAAGAGAGTCGCGGGAGCGGCGCTGTGCGCGG
>JAHFOZ010000179.1 GCA_023261405.1 Planctomycetota bacterium | reverse complement strand
GTTCCCCACGAAGCTCACCAGGTCCGGGGGATAGCCGCTGTACATGCACGGGGCGGTGGCGGCGAAGAACGCGTCCCCGGCACCGATCCGGTCCACGACGTTCACCGACAGGGCGGGCGACTCGTGGACCCCGGCGTCCCGATCGAACATGATCGAGCCTCGCGGTCCCCACGTCACCATGAGGGCGCGCGCCCCCAGGTCATTCCTCAACCGGGCTCCCACGACTCGGAGGTCCTCGAACTTCACCCGCGTGGCGAGCCTGACCTCCGGTTCGTCGATGCAGGCATAATCCGCGTGCCGGTAGCGGGTGATCGGGTTGAACCCCAGGTTCGCGCTGTTGGTCTGGGTGTTGACCGCGAGGTACTTCCCGGACTTCACGAGCTGTTCGCGGACGGCGTCGCTGAGCATCCCGTGGCCGAAGTCGTTGACCACCAGGAGATCGTGGTCCGGCAGAGCCTTCCCGATCAAGTCGGACAGCCGCGCCGTCTCCTCCGGAGTGTAGGGGGCGTCGTCCAGATACTGGATCTCGAACATCTTCGTAAGGAACGTCGGCTCCAGGAACCGCCGCTTCAGGATGGTCGGCCTCGGGTGGGTGCCGACGACCCGGAGATCCACGTTGCGCCTCATCTTCGAGCGGATGAAATTGTTCTGCCCCTCATCGGCCCCGAGGGCGGTCACCAGCGTGACCTGGCGGCAGAATCCCGCCAGGTGGTTGGCCGTCGCCAGCGTTCCCCCCGCGAAGCTCTCGTCGGATTGGAAGCGGCTGGCCACGATGAACTCCTTGGGGGACTTCGCCAGGGGCAGGCAGTAGGTGTACTGGTCGAGAATCGCCTCGCCTACGACCAGGACTCGGATGTCCGCCAGCTTCTCCAGAGCGGCGATCACCTCATCGGCGGGATGCCGCGCCTTGAAGGCGGCCAGGTACTCCTGGGTCGGGGGCGGGTAGGCGCTGAAGAAGCGGTTGGCAAGGGAGCTCGAGCTGTAAAGCTCCGTCGTTGTGAAGCGGATCTCGCCGCCCGCCCCCTTGACCGCCGCCTCCTCGTCCAGGATCTTCCGGGTGACGTCGGCGGAGGGGTCCGCGTAGTCCTTTCCCTTCGCGTAGACGTGCGGGCGGAGCCGCGCGATCGTCTCTTCCGCGGTGGCCCATTCGTTGAGCCCGACGGCATCGACGTACTCCAGGGCCGCCAAGGTCTCCATCCGGAGCCGTTCGTTGAAGACCGGGCGTCCCGGGCCCTTCCGGACGAACCGGTCGGGGGTGACCGTGACCACCAGGAAATCCCCGAAGGTCCTCGCCTCCTTGAAGTGCAGGATGTGTCCCGGGTGCATCACATCGAAAACGCCGTGGCACTGTACGATCCTCCGGCCCTGGGCGCGGACGGGTTTGAGCCTCTCCTCCAGTTCGGCGATGGTGCAGATCTTGTCGGAAGGGCTCATCTCAGGCCTTTCTCACGGGGGAAAGGTAGCGGAACCAGTCTTGCGTGGCCACGGCGATCGAGTCGGGCGTCCAGACCGGCGCGCCCCGCCAGTCGTCGATCCGGTCCATGATCCGGCGGACGCCCTCCTCAAAGCTCACGGAGGGGGTCCACCCGAGGAGCCCCTTGATGCGGGAGATGTCGGCGAAGGTGCAGTCGGGCTCGGCGGGGCGCTTCGGAATGTTCACCGAGGGGCCTCCGATGAGCTCCACCAGGCGATTGACCGAGTACGTGCCGCCGGAACCCACGTTGAAAACCTGTCCGGACACGTCGCTCCGTGCGGCGCGGACCAGCGCGTCGACGACGTCGGAGACGTAGGTGAAATCGCGGGTCTGCGTGCCGTCGCCGACGATGGTCAGGGGTTTCCCGGCGAGCTTCTGGGCGAGGAAGACGCCGAAGACCGCGCCGTAGGTGCCGGAGGTCCGTGCTCGCGGGCCGAAGACATTGAAGAGCCGCGGGCAGACCACGCCCATCCCGTAGAGCTTCCCCCAATGCAGCGCGATCTGCTCCCCCAGGTATTTCGTCAGTGCGTACGGATACTCGGGACGGAGGGGCGCTGTCTCGGGCGTGGGATAGATGTCGGGAATCCCGTAACAGGAGGAGGAAGCGACGTAGACGACCCGACGGACCCCGGCGTGACGCGCGCACTCCAGGACCGAGGCCGTCCCGGTGACGTTCGACCGGTAGTAGTCCATCGGCTTCTGGATCGAAGGCACGATGTCCGCAAGCGCGGCGAGATGGAACAACCCCCCGGCCCCCTGGAGGTGTCCCGCGTACGCCCCGGGCTCGGCCACGTCCGCCTCGACGATCTTCAGGCGCGGATGGCCCTCGACCGCCTTCAAATTTGAGCGCCGCCCGCTGGACAGATTGTCGATGACGACGACTTCTCCCCCGTCCGCCAGGAGCCGCTCGACCAGGTGGCTCCCGATGAACCCGCAACCTCCGGTGACGACGGCGCGGTCGGACGCATCGAAAAGCCCCATGGGCGCGTGGATTATAGAGACGCCAGAAATGGGGGCGCAAGACTTCTCTGCGACCGGGGCGGGTGCCCCGGGGCCTACGCGCAACAGGTCCACTCCCTGCGCCGACGGATGAAAATCAGGGACCCCCACCCGAACGCGAGAAGGATGCCCCCCAGGTAGGCCAAGGCAACCCCGGTCGGGCCGAAATGCCTGGCGCAGACGATGGACGCCCCTCCCACGAAGATCCCGTTGCTCACCCCGAGCCAAAGGAAGGGCTCTTTCTTGAAGGCGCGGAGATACGAGGACTCGGCGATGGGGACCTGGTGTACCACTTCCGCGAGGAGGAAGAGGCCCAGGGGCAGGAGGGGGATGACCCTCGCGCTCAAGGGGTGGCCCCGATAGAGGAGGGCCGCCGCGGCCACGAACACGGCGAATCCCCCCAGGCTCGCCACCATCAGGGACATCAAGCAGGCCCGAACCACGGTCCGATCCAGCGCGGAGAAATCCCTGTTTGCGACATGGATTCCGAATTGGGGGATCCGGGTCTGCGTCCAGAGGCTCGCCATGCCGCTGACCCCGCTCACCAGGGACCAGGTCAACCCCATCTGGCCCGCCGGAACAGGTCCCTGGAAGTGGAAGAGCGCCGGGGTGAAGAGGGAGAACATGAAGTATCCGCTCAGCCACGTGAGCGCGATGCGCCACTGCAGCGGGAGCACTTCCTCTTTCCACCGGACTTTCTCCACGATCTTCACGCGCCTCAGCGAATCCAGGAAGCGGAAGTACCGAACCCTGAGGAAGACGACCGCCCAGACCAGGGCCGCAAACGTCGAAAGGGGTGCCGACCATAGTCCCGCGCCAAGCCCCATGGCCGCCCAGAGCACGACGTTGCGTACCACCCCCTCGAACAGCCTGAAGGAGTGGGTCTCCGCAACCTGGTTGCAGCCCGTCAGGAGAGCCCAGATCGGAAGGATCGCGAGTTGTAGGCCGGTGAGGATGCTCAACACGAGGAAGGGTGCGGCCCACATCCTGGAGGCGTCGCGCGCGGAGAAGAGGAATTCCCCGCCTACTGCCAGGCCCAGGCTGAGGGCAACGGCGCAAACCCCGAACCACCGGAGGCTGAACCGCGCGAGGCTGGCCAGGCGCGATAACGCCTCCGGGTCCCCCTCCAGGCGGCCCTGCCCGTCCAGCCGGAGCCGGGCCCATTCATGGCTCGCGAACGTCGTCAGGACCCCGGAAAGTCCAAGCTCGAAGAAGACCTGGATCCCGAGCAGCGCGAGGAAGGTGTAGTGATATCCCTGGATTTCCGGGCTGAAGGAAGAGTACACCACCACCGCCGTGACCGGGGCCGAGCATCCGGCCCAGAGTTTCCCGGCCAGTCCCCACAGCAGGGCGGGGGTCAACTGGGCCGCCCGGACGAATCTCACGATCGCCGGGAACCACGGCACCGGAAACCCCTATCCGATCCGCGGAATGCCAAGGGCGAATTTCCCCAGTCTGCGGAGGTAGGGTTGGGCACGATAAAGAGACAAGCCCAGTCGATCGGTGATGCGGGTGAGCAGCGTACGCACGGAGGGCGTCGCCTCCTGGTTCCGACTGTTGACCAGGGGCCTCTTCGATTCGGAAAACTTCCGCAGGTTGTTCTCGAACCGGGCGATCACCGTGGGATCCAGCCGGTACTGGTGCTGGATGGGCTGCACGTCCGCCGTCGAGTCGGCCCCCTTCTCGGCAACCGTCAGGAGGAGCAGGTGATTGTGGCGCGCCTCCGGAGCCGGTCCATCCTTGTTCAGGGGCCAGTCGAAGTGGAACAGGTCCCAGGGCCCGAACAGGAGTTCCTGCACCGTCGTGTAGGAGCAGACGTAGATCTTGCAGTCCGAGAATCCGTTCATCACGTAGTAGTCAAAGAACCAGCCCGGCGAGTACATGAGGTACGGGGTGTTGTACGAGGATGCCGACTCCATGCAGACGACCCGCCCCCCCGGCTTGAGCATTCTCGTGAAATTGGCCAGGGCCCCCGCCGGGTTGAACATGTTGTCCAGGCAACCGCCGTTGTAGATGAAATCGAATTTTCCGTGAAGCGACTCATCCACGGGGTGGCCCAGATCGCAGACGATGTCCGCGCCTTCGTAGTTGGAGACGTCCATGAATCGAAGGTTCTTCACCCCGAGCACCTTCATCAGATACCGGTCGGTGATGAACCGGCCCTGGCGCCCCCCCCAGGTCGCCGTGTCAATTTCCGGTTCCCCGGCCTGGGCGGGAATGATCCCATGCCTGTCCAGGAGCAGCTTCAGGGAATGCTGATCCAGAAACGTGGTCTGTCGCCCCACGAAAAGGACATCCCCCTCGATCTTGCGGAAGGCGTGCTCCAGTAAGAGGAATTCTACAACGGGCGCCAGGAGCCCCATATGCCTCCGGTGCATCCCAATCGGTCGAGCAAGTATAGTGGCAGACTCGATGCTCACCCAATGAATTTTGGCCTCTCCGCCTGACTCCACGGGGAGGCTCCTTTGCTCAAGGATCGGCCCTCCGACTCCATCTCTTCAAGGCCATGTCCTCTACCTGGCCGCATCCTCGTCCCGAGCTTGATCCCTTCTCAAGCGCCTGATACGATCATCACCCTGATGGCCACCCCAGACTCGTCTCCGCCTTCAGGTTTCCCCGGAATCCGTACGATCCAGTAGTATGCCCAAGACTAAGGACGTCCCGACGCAACAGACGGAGAAGACCCCCGGCAAGGACCGCATCCTTATCTACCTGGCCGATCTCACTCACACCGGCCAGCTGGTGGCGGCCAACACCCACCCCCTTGCCATCGGCCTGATCGGGGCCAACCTGATGGCAAAGCTGCGGGATCGGATCGAAGTGCAGCTGTTCAAGTATCCCGACGACCTCAATCAGGCTCTGAAGGCCCGCGTCCCTCGCATCATCGGCTTCTCCAACTATTCGTGGACGTGCAACCTCGGACAGGAATACGCCCGCCGGATCAAGGAACGCTTCCCCGAGACGGTCGTCGTCTTCGGAGGACCCAATTACGGCACGTCCCAGGAAGAGCACCTCGACTACTGGAGCCGGTATCCCTACGTCGACTTCTACGTCATGAAGGAAGGCGAGAACGCGATGGTCGGGCTGATCCAGGCGCTCGACCGGCTCGATTTCGACGTCGAGAAGCTCAAGCGATCCGGCGTCCAGATGCCCAGCTGCCACTTCATGCTCGACGGGAGGCTCGTGGAGCCGCCCCTCCTTCCGCGGATCCAGGACCTCGACGATTTGCCCTCGCCCTACCTCATGGGGATCATGGACAAGTTCTTCGACAACGTGCTGATCCCGATGACCTACACGACGCGGGGCTGCCCGTTCAAGTGCACCTTCTGCACCGAGGGGACGGACTATTACGACCGGGTCGCCAAGAGGGCGACCCTCCACGAAGACCTGGACTACATCGGCCGCCGGGTGGGCACGATCCAGGACCTGATCATCACGGACGCAAACTTCGGGATGTTCAAGGAGGATCGGCAGAAGGCCGAGGCCCTCTCGGACATCCAGAAGAAGTTCAACTGGCCCAAGCACATCCACGTCTCCGGGGGCAAGAACCAGAAGGAACGCCTGCTCGAGGTGGCCTCCATCATCAACGGCGCCATGAACGTGGCGGCCTCCCTCCAGTCGACCGACCTGCAGGTCCTCAAGAACGTGCAGCGTGACAACATCTCCCTGGAGGAACTCACGCACGTCGGACGGGAGGGCAACCGGATCGACGCCAACACCTATGCCGAGCTCATCCTGGGGCTGCCGGGGGACTCCCTCAAGGCGCACAGGAACAGCCTCCGGGATTCCGTCAACGCGGGCCTCAGCTTTCTCCGCCTCTACCAGCTGATCATGCTCCCCGAGACGGACATGAACACCCCGGAGACGCGCCGGAAATTCGGGATGAAGACCCGCTGGCGGGTGATGCCCCGCTGCTTCGGCACCTACTCCTTCTTCGAGGAGCAGTTCGTGTGCGTCGAGGCGGAGGAGATCTGCGTCTCCCAGGACTCCCTCTCCTTCGACGATTACCTCGAATGCCGGGAGATGGACCTGACGATCGAAATCACCCACAACGTCAACATCTTCCGCGAACTATTCGGGCTCACGCGCCACTTCGGCGTCTCCTGGTTCGACTTCCTGATGCGCTTCCATCAGAAGAGGCGGGGCTACGGAACCGAGCTGACCCGGCTCTACGACACCTTCCGCGAGGAGACCGTGAAGCCGCTCTGGGACTCCCGGGAGGAACTCCTGGCGTTCGCCAGGGCCAACCTCGGCCGATACCTCCTGGACGAACTGGGGACCAATGAACTCTTCAAGGGAAAGGCCATCGCCTTCTTCCGCCTGCAGGATGAGATCCACGATGCCCTCTACGCCGAGATGGAAGGCCTGCTGCGGGAACGCGGCGCCCTCGACGAGAGCATGAGCCTCTACCTGAAGGAGATGAAGGAGTTCAGCAAGTTCCGGAAGCAGGACCTCCTCGACACCTCCAGGACCTTCGAGGGCTCCTACCACTTCGACTTTCAGTCCCTGCTCTCAAAGGACTATGAGGGATCCCCGCTTGACTTCGCCCTGCAACAGCCCGTCCGCGTCGCCTTCAGCCACAACGAATCCCAGAAGAGCGCCATGGAGGCCTACATCAAGCAGTATGGGACCTCCGTCGTCGGCATGGGCCGCATCCTGATGCGCGCCCACGTGAAGCGCCTGTTCCGCAATATCCACGTGGACGGCGAGATGATCTCGAAGGGGTTCGAGAAGACCTACCGGCGCGCGCTCAATCTTTACGGCGATTAACGTAATAGATCCTGCGGCGCCTCCCGACCTCCGCCACGACGCGTGAGATCCTGAAATACGGGGTGGTGCACAGGGTGCGGCGGCCCAGGATCCGGATCTTCTTCGTGCCTCAACGCTCGAGGATCGACCGGGACTGTTCGCTTCCCGCCCATGCGGACTCCCTCCACCACGCCGTGCCTCCCGCGGCCCGGGGCGACGCCGGCTCCAGGGCATGCTCAGGACCTCCGTATCGCCGTGATCGACAGGCCACCGTGGGGGTTCCGACGGATGCCCTGGAACTTCTCGTCCTCCAGTATCTCCACCACGGCCTCATAAGTCTGGGGCAGGTCGTAGGCAGGGGAGTACATGTCGAACGTATCGAGCAGGACCCACGACTTGAAGTCCGGCGGGTTCAGGCGCACCGTCTGCAGGTGACCCGAGGCGATGGGCAGGAGCCTCATGACCGCTTTCCCCAGGATGCCCAGCGGCTTGCACAGCCACGCCAGCGGATAGAAGACGCTAACGAGGGCTTTGCATATGGAGAACTGCAGCGGACGAGGCAGCCGGCTCAGAACGGGACGTAACAGGTACTTGAACCCCAGGGTGCCCAAGTAGCTCTTCCAGTCACGCTCGTAGATCCAAAGGCCGATCCTCCCCCCCGGCTTCACCTTCCGACACAGGGCTCGCACGGTTCCCTTCGGATCCGGAGTGTGCTGGACGACCCCGATGCAGTAGACCACGTCAAACAGCCCATCCGGGAACGGGAGTTCGTAAATGGATGCCTGGCAGACCAGGGCCCTATGGGGTCCCAGATTCTCGCTGCAAACCTCGACGGCCCCGCTGAGATCGCAGGCGACCAGGTTCGCCTGATCCTTGAGGGCGACCTCGGCGAATCGACCCGCCCCGCAGCCCGCATCCAACACCCGTTTCCCCGCCAGGTCCTCCTTCGTCCACCCCGTGATGGCCCGGAACCTCTCCTCGGAAAACCCCGTGGCGTTCCGGGAGTCCAGCTGAATTCGGCTGAATGCCCTCCACTGGAATCCGAAACTGCCCGCATAGTTGTCGGGACTGACGAAGCGGGGGATGCCGTTCGTCACGGCATAGCCATGACGGCCCGACATGCACTCGAGGCGCCCGGAGCCCTGATCCGACGGACCGCTCGGATCGTAGCGGAACCGCGCGCCGCAGGCAGGGCAGGCAAGGAGCTCGAGGTGTTCGCTCTTCATCGGGCGGCGGTCACGGGCGGGGCACGGGGCTCCCCTCCGGCCTCCACGCCAGGTCATCCCGGGCCCCTTCCCTTGTGAATCGTTGAAGTCGGGCTTTCAGGCCTCTACGCAGGAGCGGCACCATCGACCACGGGAATCGGACGAGCAGATAGATCATGAACACCACCATCCGGAACCGCAGCGCCCAGCCCAGGACCCGCGCGGTCACGCCCGGGCCGCCTCGCCCGGCCTGGATCGTCGATATCCGCTGCCGTTGAGCCTTGTTCACCACGCTGAGCTGCGCGTGCAGCCTCTTTTCCCGTTCCCAGGCGTTGACGAAGCTCCTGGGAAACAGATCGGCATAGGTCGTCCGCATGAGGTCCGCGGCGCTCGACCACATCTGGAGTGACCCCTCCAGCACGGCCGCCGAAGAATTTGCATATCCCGCGCTGCTCCAGCGCCACACCGCCAGAGGCTTGGGGATGAAGCAGGCTCCATGCTTGAGGGTCAGCACCATCTGGATGAATTCATCACAGAACGGCCCCAGATGCGGAATGAAGCCGCCCGCCTTGACCAGCGCCTCCTTCCGATTGATGCAGGTGATGCCCACCAGCCAACTTCCATGTCGACGGAACCGGCTCATGGCCTGAGCGGGCGGGATGAACGCCTCTCGTCTGGACACCGGTTCCACGGGAAGGGTGAAGATCCGTTGGTTCGTTGCCGCGTCGATCATGTACGCGCTCGCGGAACACAGCGCCGCCTGAGGATGCCTCGCGAGCATCTCCATGGACCTTTGGAGGAAACCGGGCAGGATCCGGTCGTCTGCGGCCGCGACGTAGAGGCAGTCTCCCGAGGCCAGCTCGAGCAGCCGGTTCACGTTGGCCAACACGCCCTGGTTCCTCTCGTTTCGAATGAGCCGGAGGCGGGGTTCCTTGCGGGCGAACCTCCCGATGACCTCGACACTGTCGTCCGTGGAGCCATCGTCGATGACAATGATCTCCATCGGTCGATAGGACTGGGCCAGGATCGCCCCGAGCGATTCGGGCAGGTATCGGGCATGATTGAAGTTGGACATGACCACGGAGAGGGTCGGCCCGTTGCTCATCGTCGCCTGGTCCCTGCCCTGGAACTCCACTCCGGCCCCGGCTGCAGCCTGCACCGCATTGGATCCGCCTCCCTCCGATCCGCAACAGAGGCCTGATGATAGGGGAGCCCGATGGGATTGAACACCGAAAATGCGGAACCGCCACGCCCGGCCGCCCCGGGCGGGCGCGGTCACGCGGGGCCCTCCCGGCAAGCCTCGGACCGCCGCGCCGGGCGGGCTGCAAAGTCATTGTG
>JAHFOZ010000178.1 GCA_023261405.1 Planctomycetota bacterium | reverse complement strand
CTTCTGGAAACGGTCGAGGTCTTCATGGGGAACCACTCCCATTCGTTCATCCTGGAGCCCGGCCGGCTCCGCGTGGTCCCGCACGCGGAGGCGCTCCGGTTCTGGAAGGACTGGTGGACGCGCTCCAAGTCGGACAAGTAGGGTTCCCGCCCCGGTGTTTGACAGTCCCCGAACTCACCGGATATCATCCCCCTCGAAGTCGACCGGGGTTCCACGCACGGGAGGAGGGATGGGATGAGCTCCGGCGATCACGTCCGCTACGTCGTCGTCGTCCACGGCATGGGCGAGGCGCGGAAGAACGAGACGCTCATCAGCGTCGCCAACCGCTTCGCCGAGGCCCGGAGCGCCGTCGCCTGGCCCCCTCCCGACGACGTCCTCACGCTCGGCCGCGTCTTCGGCGCGGCCGCCGGGTCCCCCTGGACGGAGTTCCGGGGCATCCCGAAGGATCCGTCGAAAAAGACGGAGGCGCCGTTCCTGGGCGAGCCCAACCGGGATCCGGACGACCTCAACCTCCGCTTCGTGGACGTGCACTGGGCGGACCTCCTCGCGGAGGACTACGGAATCGCCGGTCAGGATCCCGTGGTCTGGACCGACGGACTCTTCGCCCGGCTGATCCGCAGGGACGAGGCCGCGGAGCGGCTGGAGCAGGAGCGCGTCCCCTGCTGGGCGCTCCTCACCCTCGTCAAGCTGCGCGAGACGGTCGCGCTGGCCCACCTCGCGGGGCAGGCGCGCGCGAAGGAGCTGGACGAGACGGTGTTCGGGAAGTACCTCGGCGATGTGCAGATGTACGGCGAGCACGCCCGCACGCGGGGCCGCGCCGTGCGGCGTTTCCACGAGACGATGCACGCGGTGGAGCAGGCGCACGCCCGGGCCGAGCGGGCGAGGAGCGGCTCGGGCCTCGGGCCGGTCCGGGAGGCGCGCTACACCGTCGTCGCGCACAGCCTCGGCACGGTGATGAGCTTCGACGCGCTCCTTTACGCCCATGCCTCGTTCACCGAGCGCGTCACGGGCATGACGGAGCGAGACAACTTCCCGTTCCCCGGGTACGCGGGAGGCGGCGGCCCCACCGTCCCCCTGGAGACCTCCTGGATCCGGCGCGTGGACTCCTTCGTCACGCTGGGCTCGCCGATCGACAAGTTCCTCCTCATCTGGTGGCTCAACTACCGCTACGTCGACCGGGACGACTGGATCGACCCCGGGCTCCGGGACCGGAAGAAGATCCTGCACTTCAACTACTCCGACGAGCAGGACCCCGTGGGCCACCACCTCGACCTGGCCGCGGACAAGAAGGGCTACCGGGCCGTTTTCGACCGGAAGGAAGACGTGGTGCACGTCCGCTACGACATGCCCGGCAGGGCGCACATCGACTACTGGGACGACCGGGAGCTCTTCGGGTGGATCCTCCGCCGCGCGGTGGACCTGCAGCCCGACCGCAAGGGCGAGCCTCCCTGGTTCCTCAAGAAGGTATTCCGCAAGGCGCTCTTCCGGACCTACACGCTGCTCCCCTACCTGGTCGGGGCCGGCTGCTTTTTCGGGATCGCCTGGGCGCTCCGGACCGACAGCCACTTCGGCGCCGCGCTGATCGCCGCGGGCCTCTTCGCGGGCGGCCGCCTGGGCGGTTACGTGATGGAACTCGTCCTCTGGTGGAGGCAGATCCTTCGCGCCAAGGACCGCGACGCGGCCCCGGCTCCGGGCCTGGGCCATGCGCTTCTCGACGCCGGGGTCGCCGCCGTGGACTGCGTGGGGCTCTTCTCCCCCGTGCGGCAGCTCGCGACGACCCTGGACGACGGCCGGATCGTGATGGATCGGGCCTGGAAGGAACGGGCCGAGAGCGTCTGCCGCGGCTGGCTCTTCATCACCCCAGGGGTCTGGCTCCTCCCCGGCGGCGTGGTCGGCGGCACGTGGATCCTGGGGGCCCTCCAGGGGCGCTGGGAGTCCCGCCTGGATTGGGTGCGGGTCTCGGCCATCCTCGGAGTGGTGATCGCAGGCAACATCCTGTGGGAGCTCCTCTTGAAGCCCAAGGGCCTCGCGGCCGGGAAGGCGTTGGAGCACGGCCCGAGCTGGGCGCTGGACCTGAAGACGACGTTCCTCATGGTGTTGGCGCTGGGCGCAGGGCTTGCGGCCGCCGCGCACCTCGGGCTCGACGCCCTGGCCTTCGACAGGATCCAGTGGGGGCGGCTCCCCTCCGCGCTCTTCTTCGCGGGCCTCGCGATGCTGACGATCGGCTGGACGATGCTCTTCCGCCTGCTCCTCTTCCACCGCATCCGGAACTCGCTGGCGGGGGAGTGATGTCACAAAAGAGACTGGGGCTCTGCGTGACAAAGTGTCACGGAGAGCCACCGTGGCTCCCCGTGACGGCTAGGCGAGAAGCTCCCTCACCACGTGTCCATGGACATCCGTGAGACGGAAGTCGCGGCCGGCGTAGCGGTAGGTGAACTTCTCGTGGTCGAAGCCCAGCAGGTGCAGGATGGTCGCCTGCAGGTCGTGGACGTGCACGGGCTTCTCGGCGGCCTTGAAGCCGAACTCGTCCGTGGCGCCGTGGACGCTGCCGCCCTTCACGCCGCCGCCCGCCATCCACATCGTGAAGCCCCAGTGGTTGTGGTCGCGGCCGTTGATCTTGCCCGCGTTCGAGCCCGGCGTGGGCATCTCGACCGTCGGCGTGCGGCCGAACTCGCCGCCCCAGATGACGAGCGTGTCCTCGAGCATCCCCCGCGCCTTCAGGTCCCGGAGCAGCGCCCCGAGCGGCCGGTCCAGGTCGCGCGAGAGGTTGCGGTGGCCCACCTCGATGTCGTCGTGGTTGTCCCAGGGCTGGCCCGCCCCGCTCCACACCTGCACGAAGCGCACGCCCTTCTCGAGAAGGCGCCGCGCCGTGAGGAGCTGCCGAGCCTGGGTGCCCGGCCCGTAGGCGTCCCGGATGTGCTTGGGCTCGCGCGAGACGTCGAAGGCGTCCACCGCGTCCATCTGCATCCGGTAGGCGAGCTCGAAGGACTGGATGCGCGCCTCGAGCTGCGCGTCCTGCGAGCGCTTCTCCTGGTGCTTGCGGTTCAGCTCGAGGAGGAGGTCGAGCTGGCGGCGCTGCTCGTCGCCGGAGACGACCGTGTTCCGGATGTGCTCGATCAGCTTCTGCACGTCCGTGTGCTGCGTGTCGATGTAGGTGCCCTGGTAGACGCCCGGCAGGAACCCGGCCTGCCAGTTCTGGGATTCCTGGATCGGATACCCGCCGGGACACATGGCGATGAAGCCCGGCAGGTTCTGGTTCTCGCTCCCCAGGCCGTACGTGACCCAGGACCCCATGCTCGGCCGGATGGCCCGCGCCTCGCCGCAGTTCATGAGGAGCAGCGACGGCTCGTGGTTCGGCACGTCCGCGTGCATCGACCGGATCACGCAGATCTCGTCGATCGACTGCGCGGTGTTGTGGAAGAGTTCGCTCACCTCGATGCCGCTCTGCCCGTACTTCCGGAACTTGAACATCGAGGGGAAGGCGTTCCCCGTCTTGCGCTCCGTCCGGTAGTTCTCCATGGGGAGCTTCTGGCCGGCGTACTTGGCGAGCGAAGGCTTCGGGTCGAACGTGTCCACGTGCGAGGGGCCGCCGTTCAGGAAGATGTGGATGACCCGCTTGGCCTTCGCGGCGAAATGGGGCTTCCGGGGCGCGAGCGGGCGGAGCGCGGACTGATCATCGCCCGCCTGGAGCATCCCTGCCTGCCCCATGAGGTCCGCGAACGCGAGCGCGCCCATGCCCATGCCGCAGCGCCCGAGCAGCTGGCGCCGCGTGAGGAAGCGGTCTTCGGGGCGGGGCGCGTGGTCTTCTCTCATGGTCCTTCCCGGTCGATTCAGTCGATGAACAGGAACTCGTTGGCGAGCAGGAGCACCTGCGCGTACTTCTCCCAGGGGCCCAGCAGGCGCGAGGGCTTTCCGGGCGCGCGGCCGAACTCGGCGGCGGCGTTCCACTCCGCGGGCACCCCGCCCGCCGTGGCCACGGGGGCCGGCGCGATGCGGATCACGGGGGCCCAGCCAAACCCGTCGCTCGTCTCCTCCTTGCGGCAGTCCACGACGAAGTCGATCGTGTCCCCCTTGCGGACCTCCACGCCGGAGATCTCGGTCGCGGCCTCGCGGTTGTGCGCCGCCCACGAGGCGAGCTCGCCCAGGCGGCTCGAGACGATGCGCGCGTTCACGCCGTCGCCGTCCGCGCTCTTGTGGACGAGCGTCCCCGAGAAGGAGACCGTCCCGTCGCGCGGCGAAGTCCAGCGGCGTATCGCGGCGCCGTGGGAGGCGCTGCCGGGATGGCCGCCCTCGGCGGTCAGGAGCACCCAGCCCAGCTTCGGATCGGGGAGTGCCGCGCCGCCCTGCCACGCCTTGCCCGTGAAGTGCGGGAGCGGGGTGAACGACTTCAGGCGATGGGTCGCCTCGTCGTAGTGGCCGTAACCGTACTGCCACTCGCCGCTGCGGACGGCCACGGGCTCCGGGCCCTTGCCGCGCTCCGCCTCCAGGAAGCGGAGGCCGATCGCGACCTCGTCCGCCGCGGGGACGCGACCGTAGAGCACCCGGTAGAGCTTCTGGATGCGCTTCGCGGGATCCGCCTCGCCCGCGATCTCGGGCTGCGCCACGAGGTGCCGCACCTGCTCGGCCACGAACGGGCTGTTCATCATGAAGAGCGCCTGCTGCGGCACCGTGGTCTCGTAGCGCTGCGGGTTGTGGGTGTCGGGGCTCGCGAAATCGAAGTCGCGGAACGTGTTCGGGAGGTTCTGGCGGTCGATGAAGAGGTAGATGGCGCGGCGGAGGGAGTGCTGGTCCTGCGAGGGATCGGCGCCCGAGGTGTCGTTCGTGATCGTCTCCGCGTTCTGCTTCTGCTTCACGGTGGGGTTCGAGACCATCGCCACCCCCCTTCCGCCGATCGTGGGGTCGAGCCGCCCCGAGACGGCCAGCACCGCGTCGCGCAGGGGCTCGAACTCGAGGCGGCGGCGGTTCACCTTCCAGATCAGGCGGTTGTCGGGGTCCGCGTCCTTGTACTTCAGGTTGTCCTGGCTTCCCTGGCGGTAGGCGGCGGAGCCGAGGATCAGGCGGTGCAGCTTCTTGATCGACCATTGGTCCTTGACGAAGCGGATCGCCAGCCAGTCGAGCAGCTCGGGATGCGTGGGCGGATCGCTGCGCACGCCGAAGTCGCTGGGCGTCCGGACGAGGCCCTGCCCGAGGTGGTGCGACCATACGCGGTTCACGAAGACCCGCGCGGTGAGCGGGTTCTCGGGGCTTGCAATGGCCCGCGCGAGATCCAGGCGGCCGCCTCCTTGAACGGCTGGCGGGTCGCGCCCGAGAGGATCTCGAGGAACTGCCGCGGGACCGTGTCGCCCGGGGTGTTCGGGTTGCCGCGCACGAGGACGCGCGGCTCCTGGATGGGCCCGTCCTGGAGCACCATCGCGTGGGCCGGGGCCCCCGGGTGCGTGGCGCGGAGTTCCTCGACTTTCTTCTCGAGCGCCTTGAGCTTGTCCCGCTCGGCGCGATTGAAGGCCTTGTCGATCTCCGCCAGGGGGATCGAGGGGGGCCCTTCCGCGCCGTGGAGGACGGCCTTCAGGTCCTCGGGGAGATCCGCCTTCGAGAGGAGCGCGGCGTAGCGGCCGGCGGCCTCGGCGAGGGAGGCGGGGGGCTGCTCGAAGGTCTTCGCCACGAGCCCGTGGGCGCCTTTGACCTCGACCGCCTTGAAGTCTTTGTTCTGGACCGCGGCGTAGGCGCGCCAGTGGGCGAAGACCGGGTCGTTCTTCTCGGCGGCCTTCTTGAGATGGCGGATCCAGCGCTCCAGGGGCGGCGTGCGGAGGTCGTGCTTCTGGGCGAGGCCGCGGATCGATTCCTCTCCGCCCATGGCGCGCCCCTCGTTCGCGGCCAGAAGGTACTTCGCGACCTGCTCGGCGCTGCGGAGGGAGGCGAGGATCTCGCCGTGCTTCTGCTCGCGGAACTTCTTCGATTCGGCCTGGCGCTTATCGAGCTCCTTGTCGTAGGCGAGGTTCTCCTCGGTCTTCTTCGGGGAGGCGATGAGGGGGAGGTCCTTGGGCTCGATGGAGCTCGCGAAGACGCCGTAGAGCGAGTAGTAGTCTTTCGTCGGGATGGGGTCGAACTTGTGGTCGTGGCAGCGGGCGCAGCCGACGGTGAGGGCCATGGTGCCGCGGGCGACGACGTCGATGCGATCGTCGATGATGTCGGGGATGCGGTTGAGGAAGCGGCGGCCGAGGGTGAGGAATCCCATGGCGGCGAGCGCGCCCTTGTCCTCGCCGGAGACGATCTTGTCGGCGGCGATCTGCTGGATGAGGAACTGGTCGTAAGGGAGGTCCTCATTGAGCGCGCGGACCACCCAGTCGCGGTAGGTGTAGGCGAAGGGGTAGCGGCGCTCCTCCTGGAAGACGTAGCCCTTGGTGTCGGAGTAGCGGGCGACGTCGAGCCAGTGGCGGGCCCAGCGCTCGCCGTAGTGGGGGGAGGCGAGGAGGCGGTCGACGAGCCTCTCGTAGGCGTCGAGCGCGGCGTCCTTCTCGAAGGCCTCGACCTCCTCGGGCGTGGGCGGGAGGCCGGTGAGGTCGAACGAGACGCGGCGGATGAGGGTGTGGCGGTCGGCCGGGGGCTGGGGCTTCATCCCCTTTTCCTCGAGCCTGGCGAGGACGAAGGCGTCGATGGGGTTGCGCGACCACTGTTTGTCCTTCACGGGAGGGAGGGCGGACTCTTTGGGTTTCTGGTACGCCCAGTGGGCCCTGGCCTTGGCGAGGCCGGGGTCGGCGGCCGGGGGGGCGCCGCTGCGCGGGTCGGGCGCGCCGCGTTTCACCCAGGCTTCGAGGTCGGCTACCTGCCCCGCGGCGAGGGGCTGCTTGGGCGGCATCTTGAGCTCTTCTTCCTTGTAGCGGACGGCCTTGATGAGGAGGCTTTCGTCGGGCTTGCCGGGGACGATCGCGGGGCCGGTGTCGCCGCCCTTGAGGACGCCGTCGCGGGTGTCGAGCTTGAGCCCGCCCTTCAGTTTCTTGGCCTGCGCGCTGTGACAGGAGTAGCACTGGTCGACGAGGATGGGGCGGATCTTCTTCTCGAAGAACTCGACGCCCTCGCGGTCGACCACGGTGGCGCCATCCTGGATGGTCTTGGCCTGCTGGCCCTCCGCGGCGGCCGGGGCGAGGAGGAGCACGGGGAGGAGGAGGGACTTGAGGTCGATCCGCATGTCGCCGTGCTTGCCCCCATAATGGGTCGGGAACCCCGCTCTTCACCCTACAGTACGGCTGTCGTTTGCAGGAGTTCCTGCGGCCGACAGAAGATGAATACCCCGGGAGGCGGCTTTCGTTACCCTGCAGGCCGCATCCATTGAAATCCTCGCCGGAATCGGATTGACTGGGGCCATGAAGAACTTGCTGCTCGCCTGCGCTCTGATTTTTCTTCCGACCTCCCAGGAGGCCGAATGGAAACCCTTGTTCAACGGGAAGGACCTTGAGGGTTGGACGCCGGTGGGCAGCGCCGCCTGGAAGGTCGAGGACGGCGTGATCTCCGGGGGCCAGGACGGGGACCCCAAGAAGTCGGGAATCCTGGCGACGAAGGAGACGTATCAGGACTTCGAGCTGGAGCTCGATTTCATGATCGACGAGCACGGCAAGTACAACAGCGGGGTCTACCTGCGGAACGATCCGGGCAAGGGGGGGCGCACGGGGTACCAGGTGAACATCGGGCGCGGGGAGGCGGGGGAGTTCTGCGGCGGCCTCTACTACAAGGACTGGCTTGCCAAGGGGGACGAGAAGGACACGATCCGCAAGAAGCTGGAGTGGAACTCCCTGCGAATCCTCGCCAAGGGGGCGCACATCGAGGTGACGCTGAACGGCACGAAGGTGGTGGATTTCACCGATCCCAAGCCCGACCCCAAGCTCCTCCAGAAGGGCACTCTCGCGCTCCAGACCTACGGGGCCGAAGGCCACGCCGGCTGGGTCAAGTTCCGCACTCTGCGCATCCGCGAACTGAAGGGGTAGCGCCGCAGGTACAAAACATCCCGGTTGTTTTGTACCCTACTCCTTCAGCAGGTGGGCGATGACTCGCTTGACATAATCGCTCTTCTCGCGCTTGGCGAGGGCGCGGACGTCGTCCAGGAGAGGCTTGGCACGGTCGCCGAGCCGGTCCAGGACGCTCACCGCATGGTGGCGGACCCATTCGCTCTCGTGACCCAGGGCGCGCTTGAGGACCGGAAGGGCATCCTCGAGCTTTCCCAGATCGGCCAGGGCATTCGCAGACGCGACCTGGACCGTCGTGGAGGGGTCGGCCAGGGCATTGGCGAGCGCACCTGCGGCCGGAAGGGCGCTCTCCCCCAGCGCCCGTAGCCCCAGCGCCCCCCAGAACCGGGCGGCCGCATCGGGGTCCTTCAGAAGCTCCACCAGGGCAGGCAGCGACCCGGCGTCCCGGCGCGCCGCCAACGCGGCCGCGGCCATGAGTTTCGCCTGCGGGTAGACCGCCGCATCGGCCCGGACCGCCTCGTGGGGCGGATGGCCGCCGAACCGCGAGCGCAGATCCGCCTCCGGCAGGAAGCCGAGATCCTTGATCTCGAGGAGCCAGCGGTCGAGCTCGGCGCGCATCCGCTCCAGGGTCTCCTTCTGCGCGGGATCGGCCGCCAGGTTCTTCACCTCGTGCGGGTCGGCCTGCGTGTCGTAGAGCTCCTCGAAAGGCTTCTCCTCGAAGAAGGTCTTCTGCGGTCCCTCGAGCTTCCCCTCGTCGTGGAGCTTCTGCCAGGAGCGCATCGTGGGCATGAGGTACATGTAGCTCACGTGCTGCGCCCAGGGCAGCTGCGGCATGTAGTTACGGATGTACTTCCAGCGCTTGTCCCGCGCGCAGCGCAGCATGTCCGTCCGCTCATCCATCCGGTCGCGGAAACCGTGGACGTATTCGCGCGGGGCGGCCGCCGCAGCTCCCAGGAAGGGCCTCCCCTGCATGTGCTCGGGGACCTTCACGCCGGCCAGGCTGAGCATCGTGGGGCCGAAGTCCACGAAGCCGACGAGGCGGTCGACGGCCGTCCCGGCCTCCCCGGGCGCCCACTTCTTCCATTTCTCCGGGAACCGCGCGATGAACGGCACGCGCAGGCTCGAATCGTAGAGCCACCGCTTGCTCCGGGGCATCCCGGCACCGTGGTCGGAAAAGAAGAAGACGATCGTCTCGCCCGCCAGGCCGTCATCCTCGAGCTCCTTGAGCTTCGCGCCGATCAGCTTGTCCGTGTAGCTGATCATGTCCGCGTAGCGCGCCCAGTCCTTCCGCACCTCAGGGGTATCCGGGTGATAGGGCGGGACCGCGGCCTCCGCGGGATCGTGGCGCGCCTTCGCGTCGAGCTCCGCCATCCGCCTCTGGTGCTGGCCCTCCCCGATACGGATCTGGCTCTCGTGGCACTCGACGAAGTTGAAGACGCTGAAGAAGGGCTGGCCGGGCTTGCGGCCGCGCCAGTGGGCCTTGTTCGAGTTCTCGTCCCAAGCGGCCTTCGGCACCGCGAAGTTGTAGTCGGTCTTCACGTTGTTGGTGCAGTAGTACCCCGCCTGCCGGAGGTACTCCGGGAAGCACTTCACGTAGGCCGGGAGGGTCCCCTGGCAGCGCATGTGCTGCGAGCCCACGGACGACGCATATGTCCCCATGATGAGCGTGGAGCGCGATGGCGCGCAGACGCCGATCGGCGCGAAAGCGTTCCGGTAGCGGATCCCCTGGGTCGAGAGGCGGTCGAGGTTGGGCGTGAACGCATACGCATCGCCGTAACAGCCCAGGCTGGGACTGATGTCCTCGCAGGTGATCCAGAGGATGCTGGGCCGCGGCACG
>JAHFOZ010000177.1 GCA_023261405.1 Planctomycetota bacterium | reverse complement strand
CGCGGAACGTCTCGAGCACCGAGGCGTTGGGAGAGAGAATGATCAGGTCGCCCCGCTTCCGTCCGTTCATCCCCATGCCCTATGCTAATAATACCCCCTCCTCTCATCAATGACACGGATTTCCGTCCGGTCTCCCCGCCGGAAGCAAGTACGTTCAGACAACCTAGTGCTTCATTCGCGGTGGAGCTCGAACCCGGCATCGCGAATCAGCTGCAGGTCCTCCTCGTGGCGGTTGCCGCCCGTCGTGAGGTAGCCGTCCGTGAAAATGGAGTTGCACGGATAGAGCGCCATCACCTGCATCGACCGCAGGTTGACCTCGCGGCCCCCCGCCACCCGGATGTCCCGCGAAGGGTTCGCGAAGCGGACCATGCACAGCACCTTCAGGCAACGCCGGGGGTCCTGCACCGGCTGCGACCCGAGCGGCGTCCCCGGCCGCGGATTCAGGAAGTTGATCGGGATCGACGTCACCTCGAGCCGCCGCAGCGTGAGCGCCATGTCCACGAGGTCCTCGTCGGTCTCCCCCATCCCGACGATCCCGCCGCAGCACGCCTCCAGCCCGGCCTCCTTCACGTACCCGATCGTCCGTACCCGGTCCTCCCAGGTGTGCGTGGTGCAGATCGAAGCGAAGTGGCGCTCGCTCGTCTCGAGGTTGTGGTTGAAGCGGTCCACGCCCGCAGCCTTGAGCTTCTCCGCCTGCCCCGGCTTCAGGATCCCAAGTGAGGTGCAGACCCGGATCCCCACCTTCTCCTTGATCTCGCGCACCGCATCGCAGATCTGGTCCAGCTGCGGGTCGCTGGGGCCCCGCGTGGCCGTGACCATGCAATACTTCCAGGCGCCCGACTCCTTCGCCTGCCGCGCCGCGGACAGCATCTCCTCTTTCGAGATCAGACGGTATTTCTCCACCTCCCCGGTGGCGACCCTGGACTGCGAGCAGAAGCTGCAGTCCTCCGGGCACAGCCCGCTCAGCGCGTTCTCCAGGATGTGGAGCTTCACACGGTTGCCGTGAAAGCGCCGCCGCACCCGGTAGGCCGCCTGCAGCAGGGCGAGCAATTCCTCGTCCGGGCAGCGCAGGACCCCGAGCGCCTCCTCCCGGGTGGGCGCGTCCCCGGCGAGCGCCCGGTCGGCCAGGCCTTCCCAATCACCCACCGAAGTGCCCCTCCAGCACGGCTGCGACCGCGGGCTCGATCGCCGCCCAGTCGACCGAGGGCTCCTTGTTCAGCGAAAGGAAATTGTTGAGCATGAACACATGCGCCACGCCCTTGATGGCGAGGAGCTTCGAGGCCAGCGGGTCCGCGGCCGCCGCAGCGGCCGAGGCGTACGTGGCGGCCTTTGCAAACAACGGCTCGGAAAAGCCCACCCGGATGGAATTGGGGTTCGGTGTGGGGCCGATCTGGAACGCCACCTTAGCCATAAAAGGGCAGCCCGCCTTCCTGCACGTCCTTGCCTTCCCGCTTCGCCTTCAGGTTGTCCCCGTAGACCTTGAAGTCGGGACCGGTGATATAACCATCCGGCAGGTTCCTGCGCAAGTACGAGAGGTAGTCCTCGTCCTTTGCGAAGGGCTTCCCCCGGACGTCGTTCATCTCGAACGCATGCCCGCCCCGCCGGCGGAAGAAGGACGCCGCAGGCCGGAGGAAGAGCTGGTCGGGCCGGCAGCCCTTCCACGCCTCGCCGGTCCCGAGCACGCGGTCGGCGATCACCGGCGCCGCCAGACGGTCGACCGCGGCGTCGAACAGCCGCAGCACCTCGTAGTTCAGCGTGTCCACGAGTTCCACCTTGAGCTCCTGGTGGTAGACCTCGGCCGCCTCGCGGTTGGTCTTGTCCTTGAAACCGAAATCCACCACCGTCTTCCCGCCGCGCTCGTCCCCGAACATCTCGAGTCCGCGTGGCACCCACTTGTTCAGGTGCTGCTGGATCAACTCGGTGGAGACGTTCCCCTCGCCGCGCGCCCCCTCCACCGCCCACTGGCGGAGCGGGTTCACCCCGCTGGCGATGTGGAAGGCCTCCTCGTAGAGCATCGGGCTCATCGAGCGGGCCATCGGGGCATACGAGAAGGTCAGCTGCATGTCCAGCTGGTACTTCCCCACGCGGTCGATGATCGCCGTGAACGCCACGTTGTCCACGAACGAGTCGAAGAACAGGTTGAACGCGTCCAGCACGTGGTCGCCCGTCCTCATTCCCAGGAGCGATTCCACGGTCTCCGCCGCCAGGTCCTTGCCCACGCCCCAGTCGTCGTCCGCCAGCACGAACAGCATCTGGTACGCGTGGCGGAATTCCTCGGCCATGATGCGCATCATGTCGAACTGCATTTTCGGATCCTGTGCCTTGAGAATCGATTCGCGGTGCTGCTGGATCGATCCCAGCTCCGTGGAGCACTGGGCCTTGATGATCTTCGCCGTCTGCACGATCATCTCCGCGTCCAACTCCGACGCACGGTGGAAGCGGGGGCGCCCTTGGAACCTCCCGACCTCGATCATCTCGCTTCGCAGCGGGCCGAGCTTGGCCACGAGCCGGAAGGGGGACTGGGCGCGGTAGAAATCCGGCCAGCGTCGCATGAGGTAGCCGTACTCGTCCGGGAAATTGCGGCGCTGCCAATCGAGGAGGCGGTTGTGCAGGAAGTCGGGAAGCTGGCGGACTTCGAAGTCCTTCTCGGACGCCCAGGGGAGCGTCATACGAGCCCCCCGGCAGGGTACAGGGGGCGTGACAAAACCACCCAGACACCAAGACACCAAGATGCCGGAGTGGATTTGCGCATCGACCTCTCCCCGCTCAGCATGACCCGCGCCGCATGGGACAGGAGGCCCCACAGCCGCCCGGGTTGCGGCCGGATTGCGTTCATCGAGCGCCGGCGCGACGGCCCGCCGAAACCTCCGGCGGTCTGAAACTCCGGCTTGTAGGAGCCTTCCAAGTGTATCCAGAGGTCCCTTGGTGTCTTGGTGTCTTGGTGGTTCATTTACTTCTCGGCATTCGTCAATCGCTCGTATCCCCGCCAGGTCCTCCGGAACGTCCGCGGGTGCAGGATCTCGGCCAGGATCTCGAGCCCGCGCACCAGGCGCGGGCCGGCGCCGTTGAAGTATGACGGGCCGTCCGCCAGGTACGCCTCGCCTGCCCTCACGGCGGGCAGCGCGGCCCACTCCGGCCTCGATGTGACGGCCCCGAGCTCCGCCTTCGTCCGTTTCATGGTAAACCCGCACGGCATGAGGATCAACACCTCCGGCGCATAGGCCGTCAGCTCGGCCCAGCCGACCCGCCGCGAGTCCTTTCCGAGAGGCGCCAGGCGGTCGACGCCTCCGGCCATGGCGACCATCTCGGGAACCCAGTGACCGCTCGTGAACAGCGGATCCAGCCATTCCATGCAGAAGACCTTTTTCTTCCGGAGCCCCCGAGCTCGGCGCGTCACGGCACCGATGCGGGCGCGCAGCTCTCTTTCCAGGAGCGCGGAGTCGACGCCCAACGCGCAGCCGAGTTCCCGGAGATCGCTGAACATCCCTTCGAAGTCATGCGCGTGGAGCGCCAGCACTCGCGGGGGCGGCCGCACCGCATCGAGCACCTGCCCGACGTTCCAGGGGGGCGCCGCTCAGACGTCGCAGAGGTCCTGGGTCAGCAGGAGGTCGGGTTTCAGCCTTCGCACCAGGGCGCGATCGATCCGGTAGAGGCTCTTCCCGAGCCGCCCCGCGCGGGCCACGACGCGGTCGATCTGGGCGCTCGTCATGCGGGCCGGATCGATTACGCTCGTGGAGACCACCGGGCGCCGGCGCGCGGCCGGCGGCCAGGTGCACTCGTGCGAAACGCCGACGATCGCCCGCCCCGCCCCGAGCGCGAAGGCCATCTCCGTCGCCGTGGGCTGGAAGGAGAGCGCCCTCACGGGACGGGCCTCGTGCGCCGCTCCGTCTCCGGAGGCGGGGGCATGAGCTTGCCGGACACGTAGACGTGCCGGATCGCCGAGCGGTCTCCGCGGTGCACGATGCGCGAGACGAGGTCGTGCGCCGACTCGGCAGGCGGCGCCCCGGGAGGGACGATCCGGTTCCAGTCGAGCACCTGGAAGTCCGCGGAACGGCCGGGCTCGAGCGACCCGATGTCCTGGAACCCCAGCGCCTCGGCGCCGCCCAGCGTGGCCATGCGGAGGAGTTCCTCCGGCCCCGGCCCCTGCCCCTTCTGCGTCGCGTGGATGCTCCAGGCCTGCCGCATCACCCGGTAGATGGAGAGGTCCGGACCCGCGCCCACATCGCTCCCCAGCGAGATCAGCGCCCCCGAGTTCGTGGCGGCCGGCCAGTCCATGATCCCGCTCTTCAGGAAGAGGTTCGAGCCCGGGCAGTGCGAGACCCGCCGCACCTTCTTCCAGTCCCTCTTCCCCATCCAGACGCAATGGGCGAAGAGGGAGTTCGGCCGCACCAACCCGGCATCCTCGTACACCTCGATGTAGGACCTCCGGAAGCGATGACGGACCTCGCGGATCTCGTCCGGATTCTCGTTCAGGTGCGTCTGCACCGGGAGATCGAGCGCGCGGGCCAGGTCCCCCGCCCCCTGAAGAAGCTCCTCGCTGCAGGAGAGCGCGAAGCGCGGCGTGACCGCGAAGCGCTGCCGCTTGCTGTCCCATCGCCGCGCCAGCTCCTCCGCCTCCTCCAGCACCCGCGCCCGGCGGTACGCCCCGATGTCCATGAGGGGCGGCCCGATCCACGCGTGGACGCCGTACTCGCGCGCCAGCTCGAAACAGATGTCCACCGATTCGGGCCACGCGGAGGTCAGCAGCGCGGCCGAGGTCGTCCCGTTGGCCAGCATCTCCCGGAAGAACCACTTCGTGAGCTCGCGCGCCCGGCCGCCCTGGAACTCCGCCTCCAGGGGATACACCCACTTGCGCAGCCAGCTGAGCAGCCCGTCGGGGTGGACCCCGCAGATCGCCAGCTGGGGGACGTGCGCGTGCGTGTCCACGAATCCCGGGATGATCAGGTTGGGGCGGAGATCCACGTCGTGCTTCTCCGCCGAGCCGACGGAGACGATCACCCCGTCCTCCACCTCGAGCGTGCCGTCGCGCAGCTCGATCCACCCGCCGTTGGACAACGGGCTGAGGATGTGTCCGCGGAAGACCGTCACAGCGCCGATTGTACCCCGCTTCGAGGCCGTTTGTTCCGACTCGAAGGGGGATGCCATCCTGGGGACGATGCGTCCCCCCGCGCCCGCGTCGCCGGCCATCTATTGCCCCTTGAAGCCCGCTTTGCGCTTCTCCACGTAGGCGCCCAGCCCTTCCTTGGCGTCCTCGCTCTGGAAGAGCTGCTGCTGGAGCTCGCGCTCGATGGCAAGGCCGTCGTGGAAATCGACCTCCGCCCCGCTCTGCACGGCGCGCTTGATCAGCCCCACCGCTCTAGACGCCTTGTTCGGCGGGCAGAATCCCTTCGCGTACTCCGTGACCTTCGCCAGGAAGGACGCTCGATCCGCCGCCTCGACGAGCTGGTTCAGGATCCCGCGCTGGAGCGCCTCCTCGAAATCGAAGAGCCGCCCCGTCGTCATCATCTCGATCGCCGTGGACTTGCCCACGATCCGGGCCAGGCGCTGCGTCCCGCCCGTCCCCGGGAGGACACCGAGCGTCACCTCGGGAAGCCCCGTCTTGCCGCCGCCCTTCCGGGCGATCCGCAGGTCCGCCGCCATGGCGATCTCCAGGCCACCCCCCACGCAGTTTCCGTTGATCGCGGCGATCACGAGCTTCGGGGTCTGCTCCAGCCGGTTGAGCGTCTCGTTCGCGTGCAGGCAGAAGTAGTACTTGAAGCGGGGGGTGACCGTCTTGAGCATGTTGATGTCCGCCCCGGCGCAGAAGAACTTCTCTCCCGTTCCCGTCAGGACAAGGACGTGCACCGAGTCGTCGAAGCGCGCCTTGAGGATCGCCTCGTCCAGCTCGCGCATCATCTCGTGCGTGTAGCAGTTCGCCGGCGCGAAGTTCAGCGCGAGCGTGGCGACCCCCTCGGCCGCCTGGTAGTCCACGAGCGCCATGTAGTTCCCTCCTCGCCCGAAAAACTCCGTGCCTGTCCTGCCGGGTCCCAAGGTACCCTTCTAACCACCAGGACACAAAGACACCAAACCGTTTCTTGGTGTCTTGGTGTCTTTGTGGTTCATCCTGAGCCCGGCCTAGTCCTCGGTCTGCTTCCTCGCGGCCAGAGTCACCTTCACCGTGACCCGCTCCACGCCGCGCAGGTATGTCACCTCAATCTCATCGCCCGGCTTCTTCGAGAAGAGCGCCCTGGAGTACGCGTTCACCTCGGGGACGTCCTGGCCGCCGATCGCCACCACCACGTCCCCCGCCTTGAGGCCGGCCTGGTCCGCGGGGCTCCCGGGGGCCACGCCCTCGAGACGGCAGCCCTTTCCCTCGAAGCCGTAGTCGGGCATAGAGCCGAAGTAGGGACGCGCCCCGGGCGCCGCGCCCTCGGCCGGGACGGCCGTCTCGACCTTCACGTACTGCATCCGTCGCGGCGCGTCCGCGATCCGACGCACCAGCGTCTCCACCAGGTCCGCGATCCGGAGCATCCCTTCGTAGTCGATCTTTTCGGGCGTGTCCGTCGGCTTGTGGTAGTCCGCGTGACTCCCGGTGAAGAGATGGACCGAGGGGACCCCCTTCAGGATGAACGAGGTGTGATCGCTGGGCCCGAACGGGTCGTTCGGGAATGCGAGCGCCAGCGGACTGTCCTCAAGGAACGCCCGGAACTGGTCGCCCGTGCCCGTGCCGAAGACGAGCAGCTTCTCGCGCAGCCGGCCGACCATGTCCAGATTCACCATGGCCACCGTCTGCTCCAGCGGCACCAGCGGGTTCTTCACGTAGTGCTTCGAGCCGAAGAGCCCCGCCTCCTCGCCGCTGAACGACGCGAAGACGATCGTCCGGCGCGGCCGCCGGTACGAGAGGCGCCTCGCCAGCTCCAGGAGCACCGCCACCCCGCTGGCGTTGTCGTCCGCGCCGCTCCAGATCTTCTCCCCCTTGCGGCCCAGGTGATCGTAATGTGCCCCGACGACCACGGCCTCCGCAGACGCCCCGCGCAACACGCCCAGCACGTTGGTCCCCTTCGCCCCGTGACCCGGGAACTCCTGGAGCACGGGTTCGATGTTCCGGCCACGCAGCACCGCCGCGATGAACTCCCCGGCCGCCTTCTCGCCCTCCGTTCCCGTCTCGCGCCCCTCGAACCCGTCCCCTGCGAGCATGCGCACGTGGGGCTCCAGGGCCGGCCCGCCGCCGCATCCCGCGGCCAGCAGAAATAAGACCAGACCGGTCAAACGTGATCCGGATGCAGCGATTTCACCACCCAGACATGAAGACACCAAGCCCCCCCCTGACCGTCTTGGCGTCTTTGTGCCTTTGTGGTTGGAGCCGTGCTCCCGCCTCCCCTTGGACTCGCTCAGGTTTGCAACCCTCACTTGCCGCTCCCTTCCACTTTCTTCTCGAGCCCGGGCTTTTTCGGCGGGGCGATCGCCCCGTCCATCTGCGCCAGGAGGATCTCCACCGCCTTCTCCAGCGCCGCGTCCCGTCCCGCGTACAGGTCCTCGTGCGTCTCCGGAACCCGGTAGTCCGGGGGCACGCCCCATCCCTCCATGTTCCGGCCCTCCGCCGTGAACCAGCCCTGCACCGAAACCACGATCTTCGAGCCGTCCTGCATCGTCCACTCGTTGCCGCCGATCACGCCCCCGGCCGTGGGCATCCCCACCAGGAATCCGATTCCGAGATGACGGAACGTGTACGGCAGGATCTCCTTGTCACTCCGCGAGATCTCGTTCTGGACCATGATCACCGGCTTGTCCCAGCTCTTCCCGATCCGGCGCCCCTCTCCCGAACCCGCCGAGAACTTGTCGGGCGCCGTCGCGCCGCTGCGGTTCCGCGTCGAGCAGGCCGGGAACTTGTTGAGCCGATCCGACGAAGTGGAGTCGAGGAGCTGGCAGACCGGCCGGTGCGCCATCCCCCCCACGCCGTCACGCTCGTCGAAGACCAGTCCCCCCGCGCCCTGGAACTCCTTCTCGATCGCGTCCTTCAGCCGCGTCACCTCGGGCGGGGTCATGGACCGGATGTGAAAATACGCCAGCCGGCCGCCGCCCGACTCCTTCACCGTCCTTTTCCGCTCCTCCGTCCTGTTTTCGTACTTGAGCAGGCGCAGGGCGCTGCGATCCAGCCCCTTCACGGACACCTGACGCTCCTCCCCCTCGGCATTCCTCACCACGATCGACACCTCCGGGATCGCCTCGCCCGTCAGCAGCGAGTCCAGGTCGGTCCCAGGCCCCAGTCTCGTCTCCGCCGCCTCCACGAGGACCTCGCCCTCCCGGATCCCGGCCTTCGCGGCCGGCCCGTTCGGCTCGAGGCGCGCCAGCGAGAGCGTCCCGTCCCCCTTCCGCACCACGTCGGCCCCGAGCGCCCCCGTCGCCACCGAATTCTTCACCGGTGCCGGCTTAAGGTGGATGTGCGAGGATCGGAACTCCCGGATCATGTCGTTCACCAGGTCGTAGAGCTCGGGCCGCGTCCGGGATTCCAGGGCCAGCGGCTCGTACTTCCTCCGGAGCGCCACGAGGTCCAACCCGTGGAAGAACGGGTCGTAGTAATGATTGAAGTAGCTCCCCCAGACCTGGAGGAAGACCGCCCGCATCTCTTCCGAACGGCGCACGGGGCGCGACGCCTTCACGGCCAGCGGCAGCTTATGGGCGCTCTTCGTGTCGTAGACCGTCAGCGTCCGCTCGCGCCCCCGCGGCTCCGTCTCGCAGAGCAGCATCGTGGAATCCGGCGACCAGCTGACCGCCGCTCCCGGCCCCACGTCCCGGGCGCGCGGGTCGTCCCCCGACTCGCAGACGCGGATCACCCAGTCCCCGTCCCGCTCGCGCGCCGCGTAGGCCAGGCGCGTGCCGTCGGGAGACCATGCCAGCCCCGCCTTGGCTGAGTCGTCCAGTTTCAGGACCCGCACCGTGCCCAGCTTGAGGCCCGCAAGTCTGACCTCCGTCCGGTTGAACCGGGTGCCGAGGAAGGCCACGGTCTCCCCGTCCGGTGAGAAGCAGGCGGACGACGCCTCGCCGTCTCCCGAGCCCGCGACTTCGGCGACTCTTCCCGTGGCCAGGTCCAGCACGAATGCATCCGTTTCGCCGTCGGTCGTGCGGGAATAGAGCAGCGCCCCGCCCTTGGGCGAGAGGCGCGGAGAGCGGTAGTGCCCTTCCTCGGGCGTCAGGCGCACCGGAGGGCCGCCCGAGGCCCCGCACTTCAGGATGTGTCCCGGCATCCCCCACGGACCGCTCACGTAGACGAGGCTCTTGCCGTCGGCCGTCCAGGAGACGTCGCGATCATCCTCGTCGCTCTCGGTGATCCGGATCGCATCCCCCCCGTCCGCGGGGGCCGTCCAGAGGTCTCCCTTGCAGACGAAGGCGATCCGATCCCCCCGGGGCGACCACGACGCGGACGAAACCCCCGAGGTGAACGTCTTCGTGACCTCGGCGTCCGGGTAGGCCTCGCGGTCGGGGCAGCGGATCTCCAGCTTCTTGGGATGCACCCGTGCAGCCTTCACGTCGATGCTGTAAAGATCGAAGTCGTACTCGTAGACCAGGGTGTTCGCCCCCTCGCACGTCGTGGGCCACGTGACGTGGTCGCCGGCGTGGCCCGTGACCTGCACCAGGCCGCCCCCCTCGACCGAGGTGCGCCATACGTTCCGGTGGTCCGCGAACCGGATCCCGTTGGCTTCGTGGGCGAAGTAGATCGTGCTTCCCTTGAAGGCGGGGCGCCGCGAATCCTCCTGGCCCGACGCGATCTCCCGGGGCAGGCCGGAGCCGTCCGGCGCGATCAGGAAGAGGTTGTGCTCCCCGTCGGCGTACCCGC
>JAHFOZ010000176.1 GCA_023261405.1 Planctomycetota bacterium | reverse complement strand
GCAATTTCGACGATGTGGTCCACGACCTCCTTCGAGTCGCCGTGGCGGCGCAACTGGTCGATCAGGTAGTCGATCTTCTGGATCCCCCAGAGCCGAGGGACGAAGTCGTGGCGGGCGTCGGGCGAAAAGCCGAGCTCGAACGAATGCTCCACGCGCTTTCCGGCGGCCGTGCCGCTGAGCTTGATCGTGCGCGGGGACGGGCTCTTCGTCCTCCCGAAGACCACGAGCGAGCCGCCGTGGAAGAGGTCGGGCAGTTTCTTGGGGTAGACCTCGGTGACGTCCGGGCCGAAGTCGAGCGCGAGGTCCGCCAGGGCGGGGGCGCCGATCTTCCGGGCGAAGGCGTCCACGACGAGCGCGAGGTCCTCCTTGGGGTGGACGTACTGCCGGTCTCCGCCGGTCTCGAGGGCGAGGCGGTCCAGGAGCAGCGTGTTCACCTCGGCGCCGATGCCGAACGAGAAGAGCCGAGCGCCGCGGGCCTTCGCCTGGGCGACGAGCTTCTCCGTGTCGCGCTCGCCGATCGTGGGGGCGCCGTCGGAGAGGAGAACCATGATATGCACGGCGCCTTCGCGCTCGGGCTGGATGCGGGCGGACTTGAAGGCGTCCTCGATGTGGGTCCCGCCGCGGGCGCGGAGGGTGTCGACCCAGTCGGAGGCGGCCTTGCGGGCGCTGCCGGGGGCCATGGCCCACGAGTAAGTCGAGGCCTCGGTCCCGAAGGGGACGATGTTGAAGCGATCCTGGTCGGTGAGACTCTCGAGCAGCCTCTTGAGCGCGGCGCGAGCCTGGGCCATCTTGCCGTCCTCGTTCATGCTGCCCGAGGTGTCGACGAGGAAGACGATGTCGCGGGGGAGGCGGGCGGCGGCGTCGACGGCGGGGGGCGTGATCGTGAGCATGAAGGCGCCGTCCTCGCCGGGCTCGGCGGCGGCGAGGAGGGAGGCCGAGAGGTCCTTCTCGTCGAGCTGGTAGTAGAAGGTGAGCGGCCCGGCGGGGACGTACTGCTTGCGCTCGAAGCGCAGGCGCGCCTCGTGGGCGTCCTTCCGGGTCACGTCCACGCTGTGCGAGGGGGAGAAGACCGCCTTCACGGGCTTCAAGGAGACGATCGTGGCGTCGAGGGTCGCCTGGTCGAGAGGCTTCGTGAACGAGCCCGGGTGGGCGTGGAGGGTCTGCACGCGGACGAGGCCGCCCTCGGAGCGCAGCGTCTCCAGGGTCTCGATCTCGACCTCGAAGCTGCTCTTCGGCGGGATGGGGAAGATGCGGCAGCGGAGGAGCTTGTGGCCCCAGGACTCGAGGAGCGCGGGGTCCTTCTTCTTCCGGACGATCTCCTCGTAGATCTTGCGCGCCTTCGCGGCGTCGAGGATCTCCGCCTCGGCCTCCTTGCCGGCGACCTTGACCTTGAAACCCTCGACCTTCTGGTCGGGCTCGAGGTCCATGAGGAACTCCGCCTCGGTCTGCGGCGCGGTGTTGGTGTTGAAGAAGACCATGCGGAAGCGCTTCCGCGCGACGTTCTCACGGAGCGTCATCACGGCGTGGGTCTCCCGGAGCTCCACGAGCCCCGGCTGCTCGGTGAAGATCCTTCAGGCGTCGGCGTCTCGGGGGATCGCCAGGGCCAGAGCCAGGGCGGCCAGCGGGATCAGGAGAGTTTTCATGCCGGGGGAAGAGCAAGGGGCGTGCCAGGGGGGGCGAGGCATCGGGCTATGGGCATCAGGCAAGAGGGGGAACTCGACGCGCGGAGCCGGGCTTCCTGCTTCGTATCGGAATGGATACAGCGGGCGTATCGGTTCGGATAACGGCTACGCGAGGCCCGATTGGCGGGGAGGGCAGGTCATGCTTCTGTAGAGGACGCTGCCGATGGCTTCCTGCCACGCAGGCGCCTCTTCTGCTGGGCCTCATTCAGCGCACAGTGCGCTTTCCAGGTCAACTCATCCTCTTCATCTGAAGCCCGAAAAACCCATCGGACATAGACGAAGGCAGAGGTGAGTCCGGCTGCAACCCAGCCGCACAGAACGAGCTGCCCCGGAAGCCGCAGATCACCGTTGCTAAGAAGTGGAATGATTCCCAGGTAGAGCATCAATGTAATCAGGATCCCCGTGACGAGCAACCAGGCGGCCCATAGTCCCAGGAGACCGAACGTAATCAGTAAGGCCTTCTTCATCCAGTCTCAGTATAGCCGCATCCGGCCTCCAGTGGACTCTCCGTCACGCCCATCCAACGCTGTCTGTTTACAGAATGCCGGCATCCGGCCGTCGAGCTACAGCGGCGCGCCTCATGTCGGAACAGAGACGGCGGGGCTCCGCTTCAGTGGCCCATCTGCCGGATGAGGCGGGCGAGGTAGGTGCGCTGGAGCTTGAGGGCCTCGGCGGCTTTGGTCTGGTTGCCGCCGCAGCGGGCGAGGGTGTCCTGGATCAGGCGGCGGCGGTATTCGTCCACCTGCGCGTGGTAGGAATCGGCGGGCAGGGTGGAGGTCAGGAGGACCTCCGGGGTCAGGTCGCCGGGGCCGATCTCGTCGCCCTCGAGGAGCGCCGTGGCGCGCTCGACGACGTTGCGGAGCTCGCGCGCGTTGCCGGGCCAGTCGTAGCGCTCGAGGAGGGCGAGCGTGTCGGGGGAGAAGCGCGCGCCCGGCCGAAGCTCGCGCAGGAAGTGCTCGGCCAGCGGGCGGATCTCGGGCCGTCGCTCGCGGAGCGGGGGGAGCTGGATCGCGATCACGTTCAGCCGGTAGTAGAGGTCCTCGCGGAACTTCCCCTCGGCGACGCGGCGCTTGAGGTCGCGGTTCGTGGCGGCGACGACGCGCACGTCCACGCTGACCGTCTCGGTGCCGCCCACGCGCTCGAAGGCGCGCTCCTGGAGGACGCGGAGGAGCTTGGCCTGCATGGAGGCGGGGATGTCGCCGATCTCGTCGAGGAAGATCGTCCCGCCGTGGGCGAGCTCGAACTTGCCGGCGCGGCGCGCCTGCGCGCCGGTGAACGCGCCTTTCTCGTGGCCGAAGAGCTCGCTCTCGAGGAGCGTCTCGGCGAGCGCGGCCGCGTTCACCGCCACGAAGGGCCCGCCCCGGTGGATGAGCCGCGCGACGACCTCCTTGCCGGTTCCGCTCTCGCCGAGCAGGAGGACGGTCGCGTCGCTCTTCGCCGCCTTCCTCGCGAGCTCCACCTGCGCGGCGAGGCCGATGACGGGCACCTCGACCGACTGCGTCCGCGCGACGCGGCGGAGGGAGGTGCGCTCCAGCGCGCGGCGGACCGTCTCCTCCACGAGCGCCGGCTCGAAGGGTTTCTGGATGAAGTCGTACGCCCCCTCCTTCATCGCCTGCACCGCCTTGTCCACGCTCCCGAAGGCGGTGATGACGATGACGGTCGCGTCCACGCCCTCCTCGCGGAGCCTCCGGAGCACCGAGAAGCCGTCCCCTTCGGGGAGCTGAAGGTCGAGCAGGACCGCGTCGGGATGCTCGCGGACGATCTTCGCGAAGGCGTCCTTGCCGGAGGCGGCGGTCGAGACGGCGAAGCCGCGCGCCGCGAAGCGCTCGACGAGCGCCTGCGCGATGTGGGGGTCGTCGTCCACGACGAGAAGGCGGGGCATCTCGCTAGAGCCTCAGCGTGAACGTGTTGCCTTCGCAGGCGAGCGAGCCGCCGTGGAGCCCGGCGAGCTTGCGCGCGATCGAGAGCCCGAGGCCGGCGCCCGGGGGCTTGGGGCCCGTCTCCACTTTGGCGAATTTCTCGAAGATTCGCTCACGGTGCTCGGCAGGGACTCCCGGGCCGTCGTCGGTTACGCGCACCTCGCGGCCCTGGACGAGGACGTCCACCCGGGACTTCGCGTACTTGAGGGCGTTGTCCACGAGGTTGACCACGACCTGCTGGATGCGGGCGCGGTCGAGGTCGAGCGTCGCGCCGGAGCCCTGGACCTCGAGCTTCACCCGGGCGAGGGGCCGCAGCGTCTCTACGGAGCCCCGGACCAGCTCGCCCAGGTCGGTGGACTGCCTGGCGAGCTCGATCCCCGCCTCGAGGCGCGCGACGTCGAGGAGCTCGTTCACCATGCGGATGAGGCGGTCGAGATCCTGCTGCACGCGGCCCAGGGCGTCCTTCCCGCCGATGCCTTCCTGCAGGTTCGCGAGCGCCATCTTGGTCGACGTGAGCGGGGTGCGGAGCTCGTGGGAGACGTGGGCGACGAACTCGCCCTTGAGCTGGTCGAGCTGCTGCAGCGCGGCGGCCATGCGGTCGAAGGCCAGCGCGAGCTGGCCCAGTTCGTCCGCGCGGACGATGCCGGTGCGCGCGGCGAGGTCGCCTCGGCCGAGGCGGTCGGCGGTGCGGGCGAGGGCGCGGACGGGGGAGAGGATGCGGCCGCCGAGGAGGGCGGCCATCCCGAGCGCGAGCGCGGCGGCCACGCCGAAGCCGGCGAGGGCCTGGATCCGGGCCTGCCGCAGGGAGGCCATGGCGTACTCAGTGGGTTCGGTGACGAGGATAAGCCAGTCCGCATGTCCGACGGATGCGGCGTGGGAGAACGCGGGGATGGCCTGGGTGCGCGGGCTCAAGGCCCCTGCCGAGGCGGCGAGGGTCTCCCCCTTGCCGTTCCTGAGGATGAGGTTGCGCCGGGGCGCGGACCCGGCTAGCGAGTCGAGCAGTCCCGTGAGAGGGTTGAGATCGAGGATCGCGACGACGGCGTCCTTGCCCGAGGCGGGGACCGAGATCGGGAGGCCGTTGAAGCGGCCGACGTTGTCGAGGTTGGAGGCGCAGTACACATTGCCCTTGGCGGGCTCCGACAGGATCGGGTCCTTGGAGCTCCAGTTCTGGACGTACTGCCGGAACTTGGGGTTGAAGGACCGGTTCTGGGACTTGTTCGACCCGTTGGCATCCGAGTAGTCCGTTTGCTGGGCGGTGGCGAGCACCTCGGGGGTGTCCTGGACCTTCACGTAATTCACCTCCAGGAAGAGCCCCGGCGGGTCCACCTGGCCGTTGAGCCGGCGGCTCTGTTCCTCGGGGTTCTTGTCCCGCTCGACGAGGCGGGCGATGGTCTTGAGCTTGGAGGTGGCGCCCTTGAGGTAGTCCCGCACCAGGGCGCCCGCGGCCCGCGCGAGCTGATCCTGCCGGGCCTCGACTTGGTCGGTGATGGACTTCTCGATGAGGTGGAAGACCAGGAACCCCACCCCCGCCAGGGGCAGCAGGGCCGTCAGGACCATGACCAGCGCCAGCTGGAGCGACAGGTGCCTTCGTATCACACCCGCATTATACGCAACCCCCGTGCCAATCCCTGTCCCGGCCATAAAACACTCCGTCCGTTTTGTGGCCAGCCATAAAAGGGACAGTCTGTTTTATGGCTGAGCGTGGTAGGATCACCCGCCATGAGCGTCGTCCTCCAGGGGGTTCGGAAGGCGTTCAATGGGAGCCCCATCCTCGCGATCGAGCGGCTCGAGGTCCCCAAGGGGGCGCAAAAGGTCATCACCGGGACCAGCGGATCGGGGAAGACCACCCTCCTCAACGTCATCGGCGGCATCGTCAGCCCCGATGCGGGGGCCGTGACCGTGGCCGGCACCGAGCTCACCGCCCTCTCCGAGCCGGCGCGCGACCGCTTCCGGGCCGAGAAGATCGGCCTCGTCTTCCAGACCTTCAACCTCCTCCAGGGCTTTTCCGCGCTCGAGAACGTCCTCCTGGGGATGCTCTTCGCGGGGAAAACCGACCGCGCCCGCGCCCAGGGCCTCCTCGAGCGGGTCGGACTTCAGGACCGCATGGGCCACCACCCCTCGCAGCTCTCGGGCGGGCAGCAGCAGCGCGTGGCCATCGCCCGCGCCCTCGCCAACCGGCCGGAAGTGATCCTGGCCGACGAGCCCACCGGCAACCTCGACCCGAAGACCGGCGCCACCATCGTGGACCTGCTCAAGGAGATCTGTCGCGAGAGTGGGGCGACCCTCCTCCTCGTGACCCACCAGCCCAACGTGATGCAGAGCTTCACCGACGTGACCGACCTCAAGGATCTGAATCGGTAAGCCATGTCCCTCTGGACCATCGTCCTGCGGAACCTGGCGCAGCGGAAGCTGAGCTCCGCGCTCACCGCCGCCTCGGTGTCGCTCGGCGTGGCCGTGGTCGTGACGGTGCTCGCCCTCAAGGCCCAGAGCCTCGAGGGCTTCGCCCGCTGCGCGCGCTACCACCTCGTGGTGGGCCCCAAGGGGAGCGCCCTCCAGCTCGTCCTGGGCACCGTCTACCACCTCGACGAGCTCTCCGCGACGATGCCCTGGGCCCGCTACAAGGAACTCGCCGCCCACAAGGCCGTGAAGTTCGCCGTCCCCATCTCCGTGGGCGACCAGGTGGGCGGCTTCCGCGTCGTGGCGACCACGGACGCCTTCTTCGATTTGGAGATCGAGGCCGGCCGCCCCCCCGAGATCGAGGGCCGCCGCTTCAAGTTCAACGCCGAACAGCTGGAGCACGCGATGGCCGGCCACGGCGAGGGACACGAGCACGGCGGCGACTTCGAGGCGGTCGCCGGATCGACGGCCGCAAAGGCGCTGGGCCTCGCGGTGGGCAGCCCGCTCCTCGCCTCGCACGGGCTGGCCGACGGCGGCGAGAAACACCAGGAGACGTGGACCGTCGTGGGCGTCATGAAACCCACCGGGACACCGCACGACCGGGCGGTCTTCATCAACCTCGACAGCTTCTACGGCATCCGCGACCACCGCGCCGCGGCGCGCCTCTCGGCGGTCCTCGTCGAGGCGCGCGGCGGGAACGCGCCCGACCAGCTCCGGGCCGAGATCAACGACTGGCCCGACGCCATGGCCGTGAAGCCCTCGCTCGTGATCGAGGACCTCTTCCAGCTGATCGGAAAGGTGGACATCCTGCTCCTCGCGGTGGCGGTGCTCGTGATCGTGGTGGGCGCCGTCTCGATCCTGGTCTCGATCTACAACTCCATGGCCGAGCGGCGCCGCGCGATCGCGATCCTCCGGGCCCTCGGGGCGCGCCGGACGACCATCCTCTCGATCGTGATCCTGGAGGCGGCGGCGCTCTGTTTCTTCGGGGGCGCGGCCGGTCTCTTCCTCGGCCACCTGCTGACGGCCGTGGCGAGCCGGGTGCTCTCGGAAGGGGCGGGCGTCTCGATCTCGGCCGTCTCGTTCGACCCGCGGGAGCTCGGGATCCTCGCGGCGGTGGTGCTGCTCGGGGTCCTCGCGGGCGTGGTCCCCGCGCTCCGGGCCTACCGCACGGACATCGCCGACGGGCTGAGCCCCTCGTCGTAGAATACTGTGGCCATGCGCAAAGCCCTCTGGCTCGTCCTTCTCGCGGGGTGCGACCGGCCGGCCGCCCCGCCGCCCGCTGCGACCCTGGCGGCGCTGCCGATGTCGGAGCTCGGCGGCTTCGCGTACGAGCCGAAGATGAAGCTCCCCGACATCGTGACGAAGTGGAACGGCGCGCGGGTCCGCGCCACCGGCTACATCAACCCGATGAAGCAGACGCGCGACCTGCAGAGTTTCCTCCTGGTGAAGGACCTCGGGAGCTGCTGCTTCGGGAAGTTTCCGCAGACGAACCACTACGTGGACGTGAAGCTCAAGCCCGGCCAGTCGGTGAACTACAACCGCGAGCCGGTGACGGTCGAGGGCGTGATCAAGGTGGAGGAGCGATTCGACGGCGACTGGCCGCTGGGCCTCTACTGGATGGAGGGCGCGGAGGTGCTGAAGTGATCCTCGCCCTGGCGCTCCTCTTCTGCCAGGACGCGTCGAAGGTCGCCAACGAGGTCGAGACGGCGAACTCGAAGGATCGGCCGCAGCTCCACGGCCTGGCGGTGAAGCGCCTGCAGGAGCGCGGCGCGGCGGCGGTGGCGGGGGAGGTGGTCGCGTTCGCGGAGAAGAACGGGGCGAACGCGCTGTCGTACGCCTTCACCGAAGGGCTGGGCAAGTTGAAGGAGCCAAGGCTCACGAAGCTGCTCGGCGAGCTCGTCCGCAATCGCGAGTTCTACTGGAGGCCCGCGGCATTGCGTGCGCTGGCGGATCACGCCGAGAAGGAGAGCCTGAAGGATTTTCGGGAGGGCCTCTCCGATCGTCTCTGGGGCTGCCGCGCGGCGGCGGTCCTGGGGCTGGAGCGGCTGGGCGACAAGGAGTCGGCGGCGAAGATCCGCGACCTGCTGGGCGACGAGACCTACGAGGTCCGCGCGCAGGCGGCCAAGACGCTCCACGTGTTCGGCGACGGCTCGGGGCTGCCGATCCTGGTCGAGGCGCTGAGGTCGAACACGGTCTGGTTCGAGATCGACTACGGGCAGATCGCGCGCGAGGATGCGTGGAACTTCCTGAAGAAGATCACGAAGGACGACTTCGGGTACAAGCCCTGGGAGACGCCCGAGGAGCGCGCGCCGGGCCTGGCGAAGTTCGAGGCGTGGATCGCCCAGGCGATGCCCGACTGGCGCTCGCGGGTGCCGGAGAAGGCGCGCGTGCGGGCGGAGGCGGTGGAGTACGCCTTCGGCTTCGAGCTGCGCTCCTGCCAGCGCGGGGACTTCTTCTTCCGCGTGGACAAGGAGGGGAACCTCGTGCTCGGCTACTTCACCCTCGACAAGGCGAAGCTGACGGTCGAGGAGCTGGCCGCTTTCAATGCCGCGCTCGAGAAGGTCAAGGGGGTGAACCGCGCCATCCCCTACGGGCAGGGGGGCTGCGACTTCGAGCAGTACTACGTCAGGGTGGGCGACCGCTTCGAGAAACTCTGGATCGGCCTGAAGGGCCGGCCCGCGGCGGCGGAGCCGTTCATCCGCCGGGTGCACGACCTCGTGAAGTCGAAGTTCGGCGAGAAGGCGGCGGAGGAGTTCAAGTACTGCTCGCAGATCTTCAGGGAAGAGGAATGAGGATACGTCCCTACCGGAAGTCCGACGCGAGGGATTTCGTTGCGCTGGTGAAGGGCCTCGCGGAGTACGAGAAGCTGAAGCCCCCGTCCCCGGCGGCCTGCCGTCGGATGGTGGCGGACATCGGCCGCCGCATCCGCGTGCTCCTGTGCGAGTCGGAAGGGAAGAGCGTCGGCTACGCGATCTATTTCTTCACCTACAGCAGCTTCCTCGCGCGGCCCACGCTCTACCTCGAGGACGTGTTCGTGCTTCCGGACCACCGCCGGGGCGGCGCGGGGCGGAAGTTCTTCGACGCGCTTTTCCGCGAGGCCCGCCGCGAGCGCTGCGGCCGGATGGAGTGGATGGTCCTCGACTGGAACGCCCCCGCCCACCGCTTCTACGAGAAGCTCGGCGCCCGCCCTCTCAAGGGGTGGGTTCCGTATCGGATGATCCTTTGACCCTGGTTCAGGAGCTCAGCCCGTAATCCCGCGGGAGACCGGCGCGTAGCCCGCGAAGACTTCCGAGGCGCGCGGGTTGCCGAGGGCCTTTTCGAGGAGCTCGGCCAGGATGTCGCGATAGTCGATCGTCACGGCGAGGTCGCCCGGGCCTTCGAGGGCGCCTTCGCCCAGGCCGGGCCATTCGGCGATCACGCGGCCGCCGCGGACCGGGCCGCCCATCGCGAACATCACGCTCCCGCGGCCGTGGTCGGTGCCGAAGGTGGCGTTCTCGTAGGAGCGGCGGCCGAACTCGGTCATCACCACCACCGTCGTGCGCTCCATCCGGGGGCCCAGGTCCTTCGCGAAGGCCGCGAGACCCCCGGCGAGCTGGCCCGCCAGCGTGTCGAAGCCCGCCGCCTGCGCGTAGTGGGTGTCCCAGCCGCCCAGGTCGAGGCAGGCCGCCTCGAGCCCCGCGTCGGCCTTGAGCAGCCGCGCCAGCTCGCGCAGCGAGGAGCCGAAACCGGTGTCGGGATAGACCGCCGCCGCCGGCGCCGCCTTGGCGCGATTGATCCGCTCGAGGAGCCGGAATGTCGCCTGCCCCGCCTTCCCGGCGCCCGATCCGTCTACC
>JAHFOZ010000175.1 GCA_023261405.1 Planctomycetota bacterium | reverse complement strand
ACCGCCTCCGGCGGTCACGGAAATCGTCCGCCCGCGGCCGGACTGGAAGCGCCGAAAGACGCTATCCCACTCGAAGCGAAGGGATTGCCCTCGGCCGCTGCGGCGGCCGGGCAATCCCTGCAGGCTATGCTCCCTCCAAGGCCGCGGGCAAGAAGCTCAACATGGGAAAGAGCTGCATCCGATTCAGGTCCGCGAAAGACCTGGCCCTCGACGCGATCGGGAAGGCCGTGGCGGCCCTCCCCATGGACGATTACGTGGCCCTCGCGAAGAAGGTCCACGCCCGGAAGAAGTAGGCTACTTCTCCTTCTTCTTCTTTTTCAGAAGGTCTTCCAGCAGGCTCTTCGCCTTGTCCTCGACCAGCGCGGGCAGCGCGCGCTTGACGGCCTCCGCCAGCATCCCCGGGATGTCGGGAGAGGGCGAGTCCACCGTGCCCGTGAGCCTGAGGAAGATCGTCTTCTGCGTGTACTTCGCCAGTTGCGCGTACTTCCGCTGCATGTTCTCCGTCATCGGCATCTCGACCAGGAGGTTCATCGTCTTGTCAAAGCCCACCCAGCCGGTGAAGCGCAGCTCGTAGCGCGCCGTCCGTATCGTCATGTTGGTGTACTGGCAGACCGCCTTGTTCTTCAGGCTCGGCTCCCGGCCGATCCGGATGTCCGTCCCCACCATCTCCCCCTGCAGGATGTTCCCCTCGCCCATCAGCTCGAGGATGGCCTTCACCGTCGGCGAGCCGGAGATCCTCATGTCCCGAACCGCGAGCACCCCTCGGCCGCTCAGCCGGTCCTCCGAGGCCTTCACCCAGTCCGGCTCGTCCGCCTGGACCGGCCCCTTCCAGTCGAGCGTGAAGTCCCCGCTCATCTTCCCCACCACGGCGCCGTCCACCCCCGCCGTGTGGAAGAGCGGGTTGATCCGCGCGAGCATCCACCCCAGCTGCGAGTTCGCGTCCACGTCCTTCGCCCCGAACACCACGCGACTGGCGGGCTGCTCCTTCGGCTCGCGGAAATCGAGCGCGAGATCGAGCGAGGTCGTCCCGCCGTTCACCTGCAGCGGCGTCCCCGACTTCAGGATGCCCTTCTCGAGCCGCACCAGCGACTTACCGGTGACCGTGAACCCCTCCTGCGAGTACTTCGCCACATCCACGTCCACCGTGGCCGCCGCCTGCCGGAGGACCGCCATCGCCTCCCGCGACGTCGTCCGGCCGGCCAGGGTCACCTTGAGTGCCTTCTCCTGAGCCCCCTCCAGCTTCCCCGGGAGCCAGGGCTTGAGCACCGCCATCGTCCGGTCCGGGTGGTATTTGAGATCGAGCACCAGGTTCTCGAATGCCAGGTCCTTCTCACCCATGAACACCCGGCCCGTCACGCGCCCGTTCACGAAGCCCGACGTCACGTCCGCGACGCGCAGGTCGTACTCCGCGGGCTTCCCCGCCTCGGCGGCCTTCATCCCCACGTCGTGCTTCAGCGTGAACAGCGGCTCCTTCACCTTGTTCTTCTTGTCGTCCTCGATCTCGAGGTCGACGATCTTCGTCTCCCCATCCGTGCCCTTCTTCGGGTCGAAGCGCACGACCGTCTCGAGCTTCCCCTTCGCCCGGTACGCCGCCTCGATCCACTCGAAGAGCGCCGAGGCGAGCGTGGCCGAGAGCTTCTCGCCCTCGAGCGTCGCCGAGAATTCCACCTTCTGCGCCTTCGCGGTCTTCACTACCGGCTTCCCCGCCTCGTCCTTCGAGGTCAGCGTCAGGCCGTCCAGCTGCGTCCGGCCCGCCGCCTTCACGAACCCCGGCTTGAGTGACACCGTCGTCGCGAGCTGGATCTCGGGGCCGCCCAGCCCCAGGTCGGGAACCCACTTGGAAAGCTCCACGGGCCTCACGACCGCGGTCACCGACAGCTCCCCCTCCCGCTTCTCGTCCGCCACCGACTTGATCGCCCCGCTCACCTTGAGGTCGGCCGCCGCCGAGACCAGCGTGCAGGTCTCGATCTTGAGCGCGCCGCCCGCCTTCGCCTCGAAGGTCCCCTTCTGCGCGAGCGTCGCGTCGACCGGCCCGTAGCTGACGGGCTTCCCGTCCTTCTTCATCGTGACCCGCACGCCGCGGACATTGCCGCTCACGTCGAAGCGGTCCCCGGCGTAGGTCCCGCCGAACTCCATCGCCCCGGCGAGGCCGGGAGGGTCGGTCATGAAGAGCCCCAGCTTCGCGCCGATCTTCGCCAGGTCCGGCGCCTTCATCGAGAAGCTCGACTCCTTCACCGTGAACGGCTCGCCCAGCGCGAATCCGCCCTTCGCGTCCGCCGCCGCGAGCGACGACTCCAGCGTGAACGCCTCGAGGTCCACCGCCTTCTTCGCGCCGTCCCACGCGCCCTTGACCGTGACGCGCGCCGACTTCTCCACTTCCTCGCGCTTCTTCGCCGCCCGGTCGAACGCCACGAGGTCCGTGAAGCCGGCGCTCACGTCGAACGACGCGCGATCCGCCCCCGCCATCTCCACGCGGCCGGTCACCGCCGCCGTGCCCAGCAGGTCCGTCCCGGGCTTGAGCTGCACGAGCCCCGGCAGCATCGCCCCGAGCGCCCCGAGGTCGGAGTCCCCCTTGAGTTCGGCCTTCACGCTGCGCCTGGGATCGAAGGCGTCCTTGAAATCCGCCTTCACCGCGAGCACGAGCGCCTTCCCCGCATCGAAGCTGATCGTGTGCGTCCCGTTCCCCTTGGAATCGAGCGTCCCGGCGTGCTTGAGCACGGCGTCGATCGGACCGTACGTGTCGAACCGGAGCGCCGAGAGCGTGCCGTCCACGTCGATCTGCTCCCCCGAGGCCTTCGCGACGATCACGGCCTTCCCGCCGAGGGCGGGGGGCTTCTCCATGAAGATCCCCAATTTGGCCCCCAGCTTGGCGAGGTCCGCCTCGAGACGGAGGGAGCTCTCCCGGATCTCGAAGGCCGGCGCCTCCTTCAACCCCACGCCGCCCTTCGCGTCGATCGAGGCGAAGGAGGATTCCAGCTTCAGCGTCTCGAGGATCGCCGTCCGGGTCCTGCCGTCCCAGCTCCCCACGAGGCGCTTCGTCACCGACTTCTCCAGTTCATGAATCCTGCCGGTCTTCCGTTCGACCGCCACGAGGTTCGTGCCGGTCGATGTGAGATCCGCGCGGGCCGACTCGGCCCCCTTCGCCGCCACCTCTCCCTTGAGCGTCATGCCCCCGCGAAGCTCCATGTCCGGCTTCAGGCCGATGAGCTTCTCGAGCGTCTTCGCAAGCTCGCCCAGGTCGCTCGAGACATCGATCCGCGCCTTCACCTCAGGCACGCCATAGAGGTCCGCAAGCTCCGTCACGATCGTCGCCCCCACGGCCTTCCCCGAGGCGATCTCGATCGTGCCCCCGCCCTTCCCCTCCGCGTCGATAGCCCCCTTGTTCGTGTGACCGACCGTATCGATCCTCATGGGCTTGCCGTCGAGCGTGAGCCCCACTCCCGTGCCCTGCGTCTTAAGGTCCCAGCGGACCGGCGGCCGCACCTTGCCCGCCTTGAGGTCGGCATCCGTGGGCCCCTGCGACTCCACGGTGCCGGAGAGCGTCACGGCGCCCTCGAGCTTGAGCGGTTGCGCGAGCAGCCCCGCCTTCGCGAGGACCGCTTCCACCTCGGGCAGGCTCGTCTCGACCCGGAGCTCCGTCTTCACCGCGCGGGCGCCGAAGGCGTCGACCACGTCGGCCGCCAGCGCCACGACGAGCGCCTTGCCGAGCTTGAGGTCCAGGGCCTGGCGTCCCGAGCCCTTGGCGTCGAGCGCCCCCTTCAGGGAAAGGGAGAATCCGTCGAGCTTCGCGGGCTTCCCTTCGCGGACAAGCACCAAGCCCGTCCCCTTGAGCGCGAGATCCCAGCCGCCAACGACCTGGACCTTTCCGGCCTTGAGATCGGCGTCGCAGGGACCCTCCGTCCCGGTGCTGCCCGTGAGCGCGATCGTCCCCTCGAGCCTGAGCGGCTCGGGCAGGAGTCCCGCCCCCGCGAGGAGTCCCTCGAGCGCCGCGAGGTCCGAATCGAGCTTGAGATCGGTCTTCACCCCGCGCGCGCCGAAAACGTCGGTCACATCGGCGGTCAGGGCGAGGTTCAGGGCCTTGCCGGCCGAGAGTTCGATCACGTGGCGGCCGCCGCCCTTCTCATCCAGCCCGCCGCGGTGGGTGAAGCTGAAGCGTTCGAGGAGGATCGGCTGCTTCGCGCCCGCGAGGTCCACCCGCGCGTCGGCGATCTCGATCGATCCTTTCCCCGTGAACTGCGGGACGCCCTGGAGCTCGTACTCCAGGACGCCGTTCACCACGCCCTCGAGATCCCGGACCGGGCTGTACGCACGCGCAGCGGCGGCGAGGTTCTTCAGGGAGACCCGCTCAAGCTTGACCGTGGCGGGGCCGGCCCGCCGGTCGATGTCGTAGCCGCCCGAGACCGAGATCTTGTCCTGCGCGGGGCCGTCGAGCGAGAGCGCGTAGGTCACGGGCTTGGCCAGGGTGTCCAGCTTCGCGTCGACGATCAGGTTCGTGTAGACGGTCTCGCGGCCGTCGCCCTTGATCGTCACGGCGCCGTCACGGACCTTGATCACGGCCTGAATGAAGGGCTTGCCCTCCGGTGCGCCGGCAGGGGCTGAGGAGGGCTGCTCGCCGGGCTTGGGGGCGGGCACGTCCTTCTTCGGCGCCGGGGGGAAGTCGTAGTTGAACTTCCCGTCGGCACCCTTCTCGACGACGACCTTCGGCGCCGTGACCTCGATCTCCGCCACGTAGTGCCCGCCGAGGGCGGAGCCCACGGCCACCTTGACGTCGACTTTTTTCACTTCGACGAGTGACGACGTATATCCCGCGCCTCGGGGCTTGATCTTGAAGTCCTCGATCCCGAGGTGCCCCGTCCAGCTGAAGGAGACGTCGCCCACGCTGACGTCGGACTGGAGCAGCTCCCCCAGGATCTCGGGGACTTTGGCCCTGGCCACGGCGCCGATGACCGTCGGCCCGACGAGGATCACCAGGAGGACCAACCCGAGCAGCGCGATCCCCGCGATGGCGAGGATCTTCTTCCATCGCCGGCGGGGCTTCGCGGGCGCGGGCTGCGGAGTCGGCGCGGGGGAGGGAGTCTTCATCGTGGGGTCCTATCCTACTGCGGATCATGGGGCCGGTTCAACGCCCAGCTTCGCGGCCGGAGCTGATACGCGGGAACGCCCGCCGCGAGCGCCCCCGTCCATCGGAGCCTGGGAACGGGATCCCTCACGATCGCGAGGACCGGCATTCGCGCGACCGCTCGAGCCCGGGCCGTCCCGGTACATCAGGGCAAGGGACGGAACTCCAGCGAGAGGACCCGGAATGTCCCCCCCACCGCGTTGAACTGCACGTGCCCGCGGCGCGCCGGAGTCCCATTCTTCTCGACCGCCGCATCCCGACCGTCGATCCTGGCCGTGATTTGCCCGCCCCTGCAGGTGACCCCGAGTTCCACGATCTTCCCCTGGAGGGAACTCAGGGGTCCCTTCGGGAGGTTGACGCTCAGGCTCCCCGCCTCCGACTGGCGGAGCGTGAAGGAGACGTACTCGGACCCCTTCTGCTCGAAGCGGACGCGGAACTCGCCATCCTCGAACTCCTCGTCGGTCTGGGCGGCGGCGCGGCCCTCGGCCTTCCTGACCAGGGCGCCCCCCTCGACCATCCAGGCCCCTTCCCCCTTCCGGGAGAGGAAGTCCAGGGAATTCCCGTCGAAGAGCTTCCTCCACGGCCGCGCGTCCGGGGGCGGATCCTTGCGCAGGAGGAACTCCTTCACCGGGACGTCATTCACCTTCTCCAGCAGTTTCATCGATCGGAGGAGTGCGGCATCCCGGACCGGGCGGAAGGGTCCCACCAGCAGCCGGATCGTCGTGCTGTCCTTCAGCGGGGAGAGGTCGCCGATGCTGCATCCCTCGAAGTCCAGGTAACACAGCGACTTGCCCCGAAGCAGGGCCAGGCTCTTCACCCGGCTCTTCGAGACGTTCAGCGCCTCGAGGGGCATGCCGGTAAGCACGGAGAGGTCCTCGAGAGCCGTCTCCCAGGCCGAGAGGTGCGTCAACTTCAGGGCCCGCAGGGGGCTGAAGTCCGTCACCGGGGTCGCCCCCATGTCGATGGCCCTGAGGGGCAGGCGGGAGATCGGGCGGAGGTCGGCGACCTGCGTCCCGCGGAAGTCCAGGTTGTAGAGCGGCATCTCCGAAAGGGGTGAGAGGTCGCGGATCGGGTTCAGCCCGCAGTTCAGTGACTCCAGCTTCAACCCCCGCAGGCCTTCCAGGCTCTCGAGAAGCCCGTTCGAGAGTTCCTTCCGGACGTCGTCCCACATCCCGTCGCAACCCAGCTTCTTCAGGGAGGCGAGGGCGCGGACGGGGGAGACATCCCAGACCTTTATCGTCTTGAACTCGAAGGAGACCACTTGTCCTCCTTCGATCCCGGCGGCGTGTTTCCCGTCGTACTCGGGATTGTGCTCGCGGAGCTTCTGGATGACGGCCTTGACCTGCGCCTCCGGAGCCAGGGCCGCCACGGACTTCAGCCAGGGGTCGTCCACCGGGCGGGGCGCCGCGCGCAGCGGAGTCCCCGGGCCGGAGACTTCGACCACGGAGATCCGGGTCAAGGTCGTGACCGTCTCGCAGCTGACCACGCCGAGCGCCGTCCGGTCGGGCAGGACGAGCTTGGAGTTCACGGTCAGGGCCCCCCGATCAGGGGTCCAGCGGTCGACCTCCTTCCCGTCGATGAGCGCAATGACGGATCGCCGGCGCACGCGGAGTTCCGAGACGTATCGTCTCCCGTCCTCCAGCCTGTAGGGCGGCACGCCGGCATCCTTCTTCTCCACCCCCTGGCCTCCGATGTCGGCGAACCCCGCGCCGCGATTCTCGTAGGCGCCCATCACCCAGCCAAAGGGGCCCCCGCCGTGAACGGCCAGCGGGCCCGTCCCGCAACGCGCGTTCTGGCGGCTGAACTCCAGGATGAAGTCGTACTCCTCCGGCGGACGGTACGGAAGCTGGAGGAGCGCGTCGTCCGCGGTATCCGAGACGACCGCGCCGCCCCGCCGATCCCAGCGTCCATGCGCCGAGTCGAGGCCCACGACGACCAAGGGAAGGAGTTCCACCGTGCGCGGGGCGAACGCGGCGGGGGGAGGCGGCGGGGGCTTCACGGGGTCTTCCTTGGGAGGGACGACAGGCACGGCTGCATCGGGGGGTCGAACCGGCGGAGGGGGACGGGCCGGGGGATCGGGAGGACGCACGGGCGGCGGCGTCTCGACCGGTGTCGCGGCCACGGCTCTCGGAGGCTCATGGATGGGGGCCGGGGTCGAGGACTTCTGGGAAGCGACAAATGCGAGCAGGCCCACCAGGAGGGCCGCGGCGCCGGCCGCGATCCAGGACATCGACGAGGCGGCCCTGGCCCGCCGGGTCGAGCTCATGCGCCGGATCGTGGCCGGCCTCCTGGGCGCCCCGCGGCCCAGGCGCCCCCGGGCCGCGATGCTCGTCCTTTCGGGCGGAAGCAGGTCCGATTTCGGAGCCCGTCCGCCGCGCACCTCCTCGAGGTCCGCGATGAGCGCGGCGCCATCGGGATGCCGGTCCTTCGCCGCCTTGGCCATCATGCGATTGAGGACCAGGACGAGGCCCTCGGGGATGTCTTCGCGCAGGTCGCGCGGGTCGGGGAGCTGCTCGTGGACGTGCTTGTACATGATCTCGATGTTGGAGGACCCGGGGAAGGGGGCGTCCCCCGTGAGCATGTGGTAGAGGGTGGCGCCGAGCGAGTAGAGGTCCGAGCGGCCATCGACTCCCTTGTCGCCCTCCGCCTGCTCGGGGGAGATGTAGTGCGGCGTACCCAGGACCGTGCCCGTCACCGTCTGGAAGCTTGACGCCCCCCCTTCCAGGGTCTTCGAGAGTCCGAGGTCCAGGACCTTGGCCGGGCCGTCCTTCACGAGGAAGATGTTCCCGGGTTTGATGTCGCGGTGGATGATGCCCTGGGCGTGGGCGTACTGGAGGCCCCGCGCCGCGTCGAGGGTGATGGCGATCGCGCGCTCGACGGGGAGCATGCGCTCGGCGACGAGGACCTGGTCGAGGGCGGCGCCCTCGCAGTACTCCATGGCGTAGAAATGGAACCCCAGGTCTTCCCCGCGCTCGTAGGCCCGGACGAGGTTCGGATGGTCGAGACGCGCCGACGCCTCGGCCTCCCGGCGGAAGCGCTTGACGAAATCCGGCGAATTCGAGAGGTGCCGGGAGAGGACTTTGAGCGCGCAGGTCTTCCCCAACTTCGTGTCCTCGGCGAGGTAGACCGCGCCCATCCCGCCCTCCCCCAGCTTCCGGAGGAGTTTGAAGTGAAGGAGCTGGCGGACCGCGTCCTGCCTGCCCTTCGCCTTCTCCTCCACCATCTCCCGCTGTGCCGAGGTGATGAAGCCGAGCTTGAGGAGCACATCCGCGAGCGAGGAGGGGGCGCCCCGGGCGGCCTCGTCCGACTTCGCCTGGAGCGCCCGCGAGAGCTGCTCGGCGGTGATCAAGCCGGTCTGCCGCGCGTAGCGGGCCACCGCCAGGTCGAGGGCGTCTTCTTCCATAAGTGAGGGCTTCCCGCGAGGGAAGCCGCCCCCTAATGATATTCCCGAAGGCCGAGGAAGCAAGGAAGAGCAGGAGGAGCAGGACGCCTTCCCCTCCCAGGAGTCGAATGGGCATGAGGCGACATCACCCCCCCGGCGCCTGCTCGGCCCCACTCGCCTCGCCCCGGCCGCGCCGAAGGCGGTGGTGGCGGTCGTTGATCGGCGCGGCCTCCTGCTCTCGCCCGTACTCTCCCTCGGGGCCTGGAATGCGTGGACCTTCGCCCGCATGGACCAGGACTATCGCGAGCGCCTTCAAGAGTATGTCCGGCTGAACCCGGAGGCCTCGGAAGGCTGGTTCGCACTCGCCACCCACATCGGCCAGGAGGCCGACGGAATCCGGGAGGTCGCCCTGGATACAAACGCCCTGCGGCACGCCCTGGCGATCGAGTCGCGCTCTCTCTACCTGATGACCGCGCTCGCCAAGGCCTGCGACGGAGCCACCCTGCGCCTGCTCAAAGAGCGCGATCGGGACAACGCCGCGGCCTGGCTGATCGCGGCGGGATTCTCCCTCGGGCAGGGCCCCATCGACGACGCGCGCGATGAAGTCCGTACCTCCCTCGCGTGCCCTCGGATGGAAAACGGCCGCAGGGAGGCGATCGCCGTTCACCGCCGCCTCGCCCGGCGCTTCTATGGCGAGGGGAACGTTTCAGACAGCCTCATCCTGAGGCACGAACCCGCGGGATGCCTCCTCCCCTGTGGAGGCCGCCTCCCGGTAGACCCGGGTTAAATCAGCTCCCGGATCGGGCGGCCGGACTCCACCATGTATTTGGGCCGGCCGGCGAAGTCCGTGAATTGCACGTCCAGCGGTATGCCCAGCACTTGGGGGCGGACTCGCCCACGACCTGCCCCATCCGGAGACCTCCGCCCGCCAGCGCCAGCGTGCTCAGCGACGACCAGTGGTCGCGGCCCCCGCCCTGGTTGATCTTGGGCGTGCGGCCGAACTCGCCCGTGATGACGAGAAGGATTTTCTTGTCCAGCCCCAGGCGGCAGGTGTCGTCGATGAACGCCGAGACGGCGTGGTCGAGCTCGGGGGACCTCGACTCCAGCGCCTTCTGGATGCCGCCGTGCATGTCCCAGCCGCCGTAGGAGACGGTGACGAATCCGCACCCCGCCTCGCAGAGGCGCCGCGCCATCAGCAGCTGCTGCCCGAGTCCCTTGCCGTACCTCTCGACCGTCCGGGGATCCTCGTTCTTCACATCGAACGCCTTCGCCGTCTTCCCCAGTACGGTGTCGAACGCCTGCTGCTCGAAGCGGTCCATGCCCTCGATGGTGCCGCTCGCGTCTATCCCGCGATTC
>JAHFOZ010000590.1 GCA_023261405.1 Planctomycetota bacterium | reverse complement strand
GAGTGGGCTGCAACCTCTTCCGCGTGACCTGCACCGACTCCAAGTTCTCCGTGAGCGAGCTCTACTCGGGGAAACAGCTGGAGAACCACCACGGCGGCATGGTCCGCGTGGGGGATCACATCTTCGGAACCGACAACGCCTCCCTGAAATGCATCGAGCTGAAGACGGGGAACCTCGCCTGGCAGGACCGCAGCGTGGGCAAGGGCTCCGTCGTCTGCGCCGACGGCCTCCTCATCCTCCGGGGCGAGAGGGGGCCCGCGGCGCTCGTCGAAGCGACCCCCGAAGGGTACCGTGAGAAAGGCCGATTCGACCCGCCCGACCGCAGCAAGGAGATCGCCTACTCGCATCCCGTCGTGGCGGGAGGGCGCCTCTACCTGCGGGACCAGGATGTCCTCCTCTGCTACGACCTGCGGGGGCCCGGTTACAAGGCGCCCGAGACCGTCTGGAAGATCCCTGTCGTCGTCGCACCGAGGCCGCCCGCGCCGCCCCCGCCCCCGGGCCCAGAAGTGCCGGTGGCCTATGTCCCCACGCCGCAGGACGTGGTCGAGAAGATGCTCGACCTCGCCAAGGTGAGCACCGAGGATGTGGTCTACGATCTAGGAAGCGGGGACGGCCGCATCCTCCTGACGGCCGCGCGGAAGTACGGCTGCCGCGCCGTGGGGTACGAAATCCTGCCCACCCTCGTGGAGCAGTCGCGCCTGGCGGCAAGCAAGGCGGGCCTCGCCGGCAAGGTGACGATCGAGCAGAAGGACCTTTTCACGGCCGACCTGGCGCCGGCCACGGTCGTCACCCTCTACCTGGGCGAGAAGAACAACGCGCGGCTCCTCCCCCAGCTGGCGAAGCTCAAGCCCGGCTCGCGCATCGTCTCGCATGCCCACCTGCTGGGCGCCGCGGGCCCCCAGCCGGAGAAGAGCCTCACCCTCACCTCCGCGGAGGACGGCAGCGAACACACGATCCACCTGTGGACGGCTCCGCTGAAGACCCGCGAGAAATAGAGCTTCTACCGCGACCGCTGGCGCGCGCGGAGCTCGAGGCGGATGGGGACCTCGTGGAAGGGGAGGAGCTCCCGCATCTTGTCCTCGAGGTAGCGCACGTAGTTGGGCGCGAAGGAGCGCGGGTCGTTCACGAACACGATGAAACGGGGCGGCTGGGCGGACTTCTGCGTGGCGTAGTAGATCCGCGCCGAGCGCGGGCCGCGGCCCGAGGGCGAGCGCATCTTCACCACGCGGTCGAGCACCCGGTTCACCTCCGGCGTGGAGATCTTCACGCAGGACTGGACGTGCAGCTCGGCGCAGATCTCCAGGAACTCCCAGATCCGCACCCTCCCCTTCGCCGAGATCATCGACACCGGCGCGTACCGGAGGATGGGCATCACCTTCGTGAGGTAGTTGAGGAACTCGTCCGGCGTGTTCTTCGGCGACACGAGGTCGTACTTGTTCAGCACGATCACGCAGGGCTTCTTCTTGTCCTCGATCAGGCGGGCGATCCGCTTGTCGACGTCCGTGACTTTCTCCATCACGTCGATCATGAAGGCCACCACGTCCGCCCGCTCGATCGCCTCGTCGGTCCGCACGCGGCTGAAGAACTCCACCGAGTTCTCGAACTTCTGCTTCTTGCGGATCCCCGCCGTGTCCACCAGGACGTAGCGGCGGCCGTCCTTCTCGAACACCACGTCCACCGCGTCCCGCGTGGTGCCGGGCATCTCGCTCACGATCACGCGCTCCTCGCCCGCCAGCGCGTTCACGAGCGTGGACTTCCCCACGTTGCGCTTCCCGATGACCGCGACGTGCAGGCCGCGGTCGGGGATCGGCACCGGCGGGAGGAGCGCCGCCACCCGGTCCATGAGGTCCCGGATGTTGCGCCGGTGCACCGCCGAAACGGGAAACGCCTCGCCGAACCCCAGCTCGAAGAAATCGTTCAGGCTGCGCTCGAGGCGGGTGTTGTCCGCCTTGTTGGCGGCGAGCACGACCTTCTTGTCCCGGAAGCGCGCGGCGATCTTGCGGTCCAGCGGCACGACCCCGGACTGGGCGTCCACGAGAAAGACCACCACCAGCGCGTCGGCGATCGCCTGCTCGATCTGCTGCTCGACATCCTCGAAGTAGGGGTCATTCTTCACCAGGCCGATCCCGCCCGTGTCCACGAGCTCGAAGGCCGTCCCCTTGTGGGCCACGATGCAGCTCACGCGGTCCCGCGTGACGCCGGGCATCGGGTCCACGATCGAGAGGCGGCGCCCCACCATCGCGTTGAGGAGCGACGACTTCCCCGTGTTCTGGCGTCCGACGATGACCACGACCGGCAGCTTCAGCATAGGGGGGTGGGATTCTACCACTCGCCTCTCCCCTGCGCCACCTCCGGCTCCCGAAACCGCGGCCCCTCCTCTCCCTGTATTCCCTGGAAGGGCCGCCCGCACCCGTGAGCCCGCGACCGTACTATCATCGGGTGTCCTTCGAGGAGCGCAACCGTGACGGCGAGCCGGATCAGCCTGGGCAAGATGCTCCTCCTCTCCACCGCTCTCCTCGCGGCCGGCACCAGCTGCCTCATCCATGAGTCCTCGGGGGGCAGCGGCACCGCGCAAGGCCCCGCGTACGACAGGGAGGTCCGCCCCCTCCTCGCGAAGTACTGCCACTCCTGCCACGGGGCGAAGAAGACCAAGGGCGAGGTGAACTTCGAAGCCATTGCCGACGAGAAGACCGTCCTGGCCTCCCGGAAAATCTGGAAGCGGGCCATCGGGCAGCTCACCGAAGGCAACATGCCCCCGGACGACAAGCCCCAGCCCTCGCCCG
>JAHFOZ010000174.1:2417-9867 GCA_023261405.1 Planctomycetota bacterium | reverse complement strand
CGTCGATGGTGGGGAAGTACGTCCGCGAGGGCGCGATGCGGCTCTTCAACGACTGGTGGGCCGGGCAGGTGGAGGGGCTGCGCCGCACGGCCGGCTACGGGCTCGACGCGGGGCGCTTCGTGGGGGACATCGAGAAGGCGCGGGAGCGGCTGGGGATCGCGGCGGAGGCCGTGGTCCGGAGCCGGTGAGAACGACCTGCGGACGAGGCGGCCGATAACGGTTGCGCGGCCGCGCACCGTGCGATAGGTTGGGACAGGACAGGACACGCCGCATGAGACGCAAGGAGAGGGGCCGGCAGCTTCAGCGGATCCTCCGGCTCATCAAGGTCTTCGAGCACTCCCGCTACGGGATGACGATCAACGAGCTCTGCCGGGAGACGGAGGTCACGCGGCGGACGCTCTACCGGGACCTCGACATGCTCGAGGAGGCCGGGTTCCGCTTCGTCAAGGAGGGGGGCGGCGGGGGCTTCTCGAAGAAGTGGCGCTTCCCGCCGGGACAGCGGAAGGACCCCGACCGCCCGTACACGGAGGCGGAGCTCCTCTCGCTCTACTTCTGCATGAACCTGCTCCAGCCCTTCCGCGGCACTCCGCTCCGCGACGGCCTGGAGTCGGTGCTGGCCAAGATCGAGGCGACCTTCACCGAGAAGGAGCGCGAGTACTTCGGCGACCTCGTGTTCACGCACGTGGCGAAGATGACGCCCTCGAAGGACTACCGCCGCCACGCCGCGGCCGTGGGGGCGCTCTCGCGCGCCTGCGTGGAGCAGCGGAAGGTGGACGTGACCTACCGCGCCACGGACGACCAGTCCAAGAGCTACCTCTTCGCGCCCTACTGCATCGCCTATTACGGCGGCGAGCTCTACACGATCGGGTGGAGTGAGCTCCGGCAGGCGGTGCGCACGCTGCGCGTGGACCGCATCCGCGTGATCCGCCCCACGACCCAGAAGTTCCAGCGCCCGAAGGACTTCGACCCGGAGGACTACCTGGGGCGCAGCTTTGGCATCTACTCGGAGGGCCCTCAGGAGCGGGTCGTGATCGAGTTCGCGAAGGAGGCGGCGCGCTCGGTCCTCGAACGCGAGTGGCATCCGACGCAACGGATCGAGGAGCGCCCCAACGGGAAGGTGATCCTGAAGATGAGCGTGCAGGGGATCTCCGAGGTGGCCCGCTGGGTGCTCTACCACGCGCCGTTCGCCCGGGTGCTCGAGCCCGAGAGCCTGCGCGAGAGGGTCGCCGCCAACGCCGCCCGTGCGGCGGCGGCCCACAAGTAGCGGACTACGGCGCGCCCTCGTTGTGTCCTTTGGGGCGGGGGGCTGATATACTCCGCTCGCGATGACCTTCGATCCCGAGCCCGAGGTCGAGCTCCAGAACGCCTTCCGCGAGCCCTACAACACCATCGTCGCCGCCGCGAAGACCTGCTACTCTTCGAAGGTCGTGAGCCCGGAGGACGTGGCGAAGGACGAGCGGGCCCGGGAGATCCGCGACCGGATCTACGACGGAATCTACGAGGCCGGCCATCACACCACGATCCAGCATCCGACCTTCCTCTTCGTCCTCCGGAAGGTCTCCCGGCAGTTCCTCTGGAGCTTCCTCCACGCGCACCCCTTCTACAACTCCGAGCAGGTCAGCCAGCGCTACGTCGAGGTGAAGCGCGGGAACTTCGCCACGCCGCCGCTCGAGGGGAGGGCTCGCGAGCTGTACCTCGAGACGGCCGAACGGATGATGAAGGCCTACTTCACGCTCATCGACCTGCTCGGGCCGGACATCGAGCGGGAGTACTTCGAGCTCTATCCCGGCCGGCGGCGCCAGAAGGAGAAGTGGGAATCCTCCATCCACAAGCGGGTCCTCGAGGCCGCGCGCTACGTCCTCCCCGTCGCCGTCCACGCGCACCTCTACCACACGATCTCGGGGATCACCCTCCACCGCTACCGGAAGATCTGCGCCCAGTTCGACACGCCTCTCGAGACGCGACTCGTGGTGGGCAAGATGGCCGCCGCGGTCCAGGCGATGGACCCTCTCTTCTTCCGGAAGGTGGACGACCCAGTGCCCCTCGAGGAGACCCTCGAGTTCAAGATGCACGAGCAGGCCCGCACCCAGCTGGGGGCCGACCGGGGCGCCGCCTTCGTCCGGGAGTTCGACGCCGACCTCGGCCCCTGGCGCTCGAAGCTGGTCGACTGGAAGGCCAACGCCGAAGGGGTGATGGCCCAGTCCGTGCGCGACATGCTCGGCCTCCCGAAGGCGGTCATGGCCGACGCGGAGGCGATCGACCTCGTGACCAACCCGTCGAAGAACCGGGTCCTGGGCGAGTCGCTCGTCCTCACCACCCTCTCCAAGCTCTCCCGGGCGATGCACCACCCGCACTACACGTTCCGGAAGAAGATCACGCACACCGCGGACTCCCAGGACCAGCGCCACCGCATGGTGCCGGGGTCGCGCCCCGTCCTCGCCGCGCAGTTCCTCCCCGACCGGCCCGACTACCTCCTTCCGCCCGTCATGGAGAGGAACGCCGGGGTCCGCGACTTCGTCGAGAAGCTCATGTCGCAGGTCTGGAAGGCCATCGCGGAGCTCCGCGAGTCCGGCGTCCCCTGGGAATCGGCGCAGTACCTGCTCCCCAACGCCTTCCCGATCCGCTTCGAGGAGTCGGGGGACCTCCTCAACCTCCACCACAAGTGGACCACCCGCCTCTGCTACCTCGCCCAGGAGGAGATCTGGCGCTGCTGCGTGGAGGAGGTGAAGCAGGTGGCCCAGGTGCATCCCGAGATCGCCCGCCACCTCGTGGCCCCCTGCGGCCTGCGGAAGACGGCGGGCGCCTCGCCCTACTGCCCCGAGGGGAACCGCTACTGCGGTGTCCGCGTGTGGGAGCTCCCGCTCGACCGCTACTCGCGCGTCATTTGAGCGCGGCTCACTCGATGCGCAGGTAGTCGAGGCCGAAGAGGTGCTTCGGGGGCGTGGCCTTCGCGTTGCAGCCCGTGATCTCGACCTTGAGCTCGTTCGGGCCCTTCTTGAGGTCGACCTCGAACAGGTCCTCGGCGCGGTGGACGACCTTCTCGGACCACAGGTCGATCGAGGCTGCCAGGACCTTGCCGTTGACGCTCACCTGGACGATCCCATAATCGGGCCCCCCGGTGAGCGAGAGGGCCAGGGTCCGACGGCCGGCCACCCTGGATTCGAACTCGAGGCGCAGCACGCCCTTGGGCTTGGCGTCGCGCCACCAGAGGTGGTTGCCCTGGCTCCACTCCTTGCCGAAATGCTTCAGGTCCTGCGCCTGCGTCGTGCCGTCCGCGGAGAGCACCTTGAGGGCCTCTCCCTCGTGCGTGACGCGGGCGAGCTTCTCGGACTCCTCGTGTTTCCGGACGAGGGCGGCGTGGTACCGCGCCAGTTCCTCGCCCGCGTTGCTCCTCAGGAAGGCCTCGGGATAAGCGGCCAGGACGTCGGCGGCCTCGCCGTAGCGGCCCTCCTTCTCGAGCGGTTCAGCCGCCTGCCGGAGCTTCTGCGCGGCTGCCTGCGCGGCATCCCTGTAGCCTTTCTGGTAGCCCGCCTTGAGCGTCGCGACCTCCCCGGTCCTGGCCCCGGCGGTCCTCTCGGCGGTGGCCAGCATGCTCTCGATCTCCCCGCGCTGCTTGAATCCCGTGTCCTCCTTGATCTTCTCCCGGATCTGGGCGACGAACCGGTCGACCTTGGCGACGGCCTCCTTCTCGGCGGCCGCCCGCGCCTCCTTCACCTTCTTCTCGAGAATCTCCAGGCGCGCGGCATGGGGCGTGCCCTTCAGGGCCGGCCGGAGCCGCTCGCAGCGTCCCGCCAGATCCTTCGGGTCGAGGGATTCCGACGCGAGCTTCTCGAGCTCCAGGAGCTCCGCGGGCGGACCGGCGGCAGGCACCGGCTTGGGTTCGATGTCCGAGGGGTCCTCCCGCTTGCCCGCCCCCGGGAGGGCGAGGACGAGGAGCAGCACCAGGATCGCCGCAGCCCCCGCCGCGGCGCCGATCAGGACCGGCTTCCTCGACGGGGGCGTCGCGGGGAGGGGTGGCGGCGTCGGCCGCTTCGCGACGGGCCCCGTCGCCTTGGGCAGGCGCGAGTTGGAGATCTTCTTGAGCGAGACCGAGGAGGGCGCCTTCGCGGGGGCGGCCTGCGGGGCGCGGCACTGGATGCAGTAGGGCCGGTCGTCGATCGTGTGGGCCTTGCCGGAGTCGAAGGCGTCGTCGCGAAGGCTCTTGCCGCGGTCCTGGCAGTAGACGATCCCCTTGCCCATGGAGCGCTCGCCCCTCTGTGGTTCGATCCGGGCTCCGTGGTGGGCTCACCACGGGAAGAGTTCGATGATACCGAAACCCGCGGGCGGGCGTCTACTCCGATTTGAACTCCAGCGCGGCCCAGAAGCCGAACTCGTTTTCCCAGCCCGTGGGGGCGTTCTCGAGGCGGACCTTCACGCGCCGCCCGGCGGCGGAGGAGAGGTCCACGCGGATGTCCTTCCAGCCGCTCCCCGGCGGGCCGACGACCCGTTTCTCGACCGGCTTGCCGTCCACGATCACGCGGAGCTCCCAGTCGCCCTTCGCATGCGGGGCCACCGAGAAACACAGCGTCGTCTTCTTCCCGGCCGGCAGGTCCGCGTCGCGCTCGAGCGACGAAGGGGTGGTCCGGTTGAGCGGGTGGGTCATGAGCACATTCTTGCGCCCGCCGTGCTCCTCGAGCCGTTTCGGGGAGCCCTCCTCGGTTCCCGAGGCGGTCTTCCAGTCCTCCCAGCGCGTGCGCGGGTCGGTCTCGCCGATCCGGCGGCGATACTCCTCGCGCATCTCGTCCACCTCGGCGGCGCGCGACCCGGCCACCTTGTGGGCGGCCGCCATCATGCTGAAAACCTCCTCGCGATTCCCACCCGACGGATCCCTCTCGATGGTCCTGCGGATCGTCTCCAGGAACTTGTCCAGGGTCGCCGGCTTCTGGAGCTCGCGCTGGGCCTTCTTCTCCTGGGCCTGGCGCTCGATCTTCCGGAACTCGGAGTCGAAGTCCGAGCCCTGGATCGCGCCGCGGACCTTGTCGCACTTGGTCAGGATGGCCTCCGGGTCCGAAGTGCCCGCGGCGACCCTCCTGAGTTCCTCGAGCGCTTCGAAGGCGGGATCCTTCCGGGGCGTCGAGGGGGAAGGCCTCGAGGGGGGCGGGGGCGGCACGAAGGCCGGGGCCGGCCGGGGCGGATCGGGCGTCACGGAGGGCCGCGACTTGTCGCCGCCCGAGAGGACCAGGGCCAGGAGGGCGATGAAGGCGATGGCGCCGACCACGATGCCGATCACGAGCCCCGCGGAAGACGAGGGCTCCGCGGGGGCCCTGCGCGTCCCCGGCGGCACCTGGGTTTCCGGGAAGCGGCCGGTGGCGGACTTGCGCGTCGTGGAGGGACGAGACGGGTCGGTCGGCAATCCGAGGCCGGACTTGGATGAGCGGGTGGGAGGGTCGGGCAGGGGCGTCAACGCCTCGGCTTTCTGCGGGAGGAGGCGGGCGGAGGGTGGCCCGGCCGGCTTGGGCTTGCACGTGGTGCAGTAGGGGCTGTTCTCGAAGGTGTGGGCCCGACCCTTGGCGAAGTCCTCCTCGCGCAGGTTGGTCCCGCATCCCTGGCAGTAGACGATCTGTTTGCCCATACGGTTCCCGCAGCCGCTCCCTCTGTAAAGTTCGGGAGCCGTCGTGGCCCTCCGGCCGACGGGTCCCGGGCTCGCGAGTCGAGGTACTCTGGGGATTATTATAGTGTGCGCCCCGCCGGCGTGACGCCGCCTATTCGCTGTCGCCGAAGGGGTGGTACTCGAGGTCCTCGATGGGCTTCTTCTGGGCGTCGGTGATCCGCGCGGCGAGGCCCCATCCGCCGCCCCCCTGGCAGACCTTGAAGAGCAGGCGGTTCCAGCCCTCCTCCAGGCGGATGTTGATCGTAAATTCGTCCACTTTCACGCCCCCCCCGCCGTCCCTGGTGTGGACGAGCTTTCCGTTGACCCAGATCTTCATCTGGTCGTCGCTCCCGGCGAGGATGCGCGCCTCCCTGGCCGAAGGCGCCTTTACGTGGAGCACGGCGTAGACGGTCACGTTCTCCGTGGGCTTGCGGAGCTGGAGGAAGTCGAAGACCGCGGCCTTCGAGCCGCCGGCGGGCTGGAGGGTCGCCTTCGCGGCCTCCCACTTCACCTTGCCCTGCTTGCCCTGGTGCTCCTTCGCCAGGTTCTGGTCGGTCTCGGGCGGGAGGGCGCCGTTGACCCCGGTGTTCTCGAACGGGCCGATGAGGAGCCACTCGAGCGGGTCGGGCGATCCCTTGACCACGGAGGCGGGCGCGGCCGCCGCGGCCTCGGCGAGCTCCCGGACCAGGTCCTTCAGCTCCGCGTCGTTGGGCGCCGCCTTCCGCGTGGAGGAGACCACCACGTAGGCCACCGAGAACCCCTGGTTCTCAGTGAAGACGCGCACGGTCTTCGCGCCGGGCGCGGGGTATTCCTTGGGGAGCTGCAGCGGGACCCATTCCCAGCGTGCGGGGGACTTCGCCTCTTTGGAATGCTGGGCGTGGGTCTTCTTGAGGCCGCTCAGCTTGGCGTCCACGGGCCAGGCCGACGTGCTCCCCGGTTCGATCTCCTTGCCCTGCATCTTCATCTCGGTGGCCTGGTAGTAGAAGGTGAACGTCTCCGTGCAGCACGCGCCCACGTACGCCCAGCAGCGGTAGGAGGTCGCCGGGAGGGCGTAGAACTCCACCTCGGCGAAGTTCTGCAGCGTGCGCTCGCCGCTGTCCGGGTCCTTGGTGCTCGAGACGGCCGAGTCCGGGACCTGGACCTTGGGGACCGCCGGGGGCTTGATGCGCTTGAACTCGCCCCCGGTGCGGATCTGCGCGGCGCCGAACGAGTATTCCTTCCCGACGGAGAGACGCTTGGAGATCAGGTCCGCGTTGATCTTCGCGATCTCCGCGCCGGAGTAGTCGCCCTGCAGCAGCTTGTACTTGTCGAGCGCGCCCCCCCAGGTCTTGATGGACCGCCACTCCAGCTCCGCGCCGTGGTACAGCTTGCGGGCCTCGAACTCGCGGCGCTCCGCCTTGGGGGCCTTCGCGCGCGCCTCAAGGCAGAATTCCCAATAGCGCGCGGGGAGCTTGTTCGTGGCCCCCTTGAGGATGAGCTTGGCCGGGTCGTCGCCTCCCTCCAGGATGGCCAGGAGCGCGAGGGCGCGGAGCTCCGGGTCCTCGGGCCTCCCCTCCCGGCGTCCCCGGAGGAGGAGCGCGATCGAGCCGCCGCTGACGGCCTTGTTCTCCACGAGGACGCGCTGCGGCTTGTCGCCGGCCGTGGAGACTTCCAGGCGGTGGAGGTCCGCCTTCACCACGGTCCCGGTGACCTTCTTGTACTCCGAGGGCATGTCGAGATACTCCAGGTCCACCTCGCTGCGCTTGGGGAGCGCCGCGAGCGCCTTGAGACCCTCCGCGTACAGGGTGGCGGCCTGCTTCAGGACCTCCAGGTCCGCCTGCG
>JAHFOZ010000174.1:0-2407 GCA_023261405.1 Planctomycetota bacterium | reverse complement strand
GCCGCCTTCTCGAGCCCGGTGGTCGCGGCCCCGAAATCGTGGCCGAAGGCGGGAAGGAGCGCGAGCGACCACGCGGCCCGATAGGTCTTCACCGCCTCCGAGGCGGCCTTCTCCTCGAGGTCCGCGGGCTTCGAGGGGTCGGCGGGCGGCGCGGTCGGGGCCTTCGCGGTCGTCCCGTCCACCACGGCCTTGATCTCGTCGGCCTCCGCGGGATGGCCCCACTCCCGGACCTTCTCGATCTGCGCGAGGGCCTCGGCCTCCTCGCCGCGGGACTTCGCCTCGACCGCCGTCTTCCGGACCGTCTCGATGCGCCGCTTGACCTCCTCCCGCACCTCGACGATCCGCTTGTCGAGCCGTTCCTTCCAGGCGGGGACGTCGTGGAGGGACTTGTCCTTCTCGAGCCGGTCGACCAGGGTCTTGAAGGCCCTGTCCCGGAAGAGCGGCTGGGTTTGTTCGATGAGTACTTCGGCCCCGCGCTCGGCGGCCTGCTGGATGTCCCGAAGGAAGCCCTCGACCGAGTCCGCGTGAGCGGTCCCCTTCGCGAGCTCCTCCGCGACCTTGAAGCGCGACCACTGGCCCCCGAGGTTGCCTGCGTTGGCGGTCCGCCAGGCCTGCGCGTCGAGGACGGCCTGCGTGGCGCGCTTCTCTCGATCGGCGGGGGCGCCCGGGCCGGCGGCGGGGGCCTTCGAGGGCGGCGCGGCGACGGGGTCGGGCGCCGGGATCGCATCCTTTTTCTTCCCGCCGGGAAGGACCAGGAGAAGGAGGACGACGAGCACGACGATCCCTCCGCCTCCCGCCCCCGCCAGCAGGACCCGCTTCTTCTTCCGCGCGGCGCGGTCGCCGTCGTCGGCCTGAGGAGACCTGGGGATCGCCTGGGTACCGGCGCGCCGCGTGCCGCCGCCGACCGTGGAAATCCTGGAGGTGCCGGGCTGGCGCACCTGGGTGACGCGTTCGGTGCCGCGGCCCGGGACTGCGGGGAGCTGGGTGCCCGTGATCTTCTGGGTGTTCCCGCGGACGCGGGTGCCGCCTTCGGGATTCGCGGGGTGGACGGGGCCCGTGGCGCCCTTGCGCTGGTGTTGGTGGAGGATCTGCTCCTGCCGGTCCGCGGGCAGGTCCGCCACCACCTCCTCGACGCAATCGTTGCAGCAGGACTTGTCGTCCACGCGGAATGCCTTGCCCTGCTCGAAGTCCCTGCCCAGAATGCGGACGGAACAGTTGCAGCAGAAGACGTGTTCCTGTCCCATCGGAAACCCCAGATTATCGTACCCCCCGGGGAGTGGTGCAAGGTTATCGCGCGGGCAGGCGTCCCGCCACCCAGTCCGCCTCGGCCGACATGCCTGCGGCGGCATAGAGATCCCGCAGGCGCCGGTAGCGCTCGGCGCGGTCGAACCCCGTGTTCCATTCCAGCTTGCGGAGGTCGATCGGGCAGAGGTGCATCGGATGGCGGTCGTCCTCGTCGAGCGAGTTGGCCCCCTGCATGACGCACTTGTAATAGATGCAATGGTGGATGGAGAGGATGTGCCCCACCTCGTGCGCCATGAGCTTGAGGGCGCGCCGGTTGAAGTGCACGGGGTCGGGGGTGGCGTAGCGACGCAGCGAGTAGACGCCCGTCCGGTCGCGCAGGTTGCCCTCGCCGAAGACGAAGTTGAGCCCGCGCGAGAAGAGGTCGTGCTCGGTGATCCCGATGTAGACGAGGGCGTCCTTGGGGGCGCGCTCGGTGAGCTGGCCGATGATCATCGTGGAGTTGTACTGCTGCCGCTGCGGGACGTACCCGTTCTCGAACATGGGGATCGGGTCGCAGACCTTCGCCTTGACGTTGAAGAAGGCCTCGGCGTAGTCGCGCATCAGGTCGAGCGTCTTCGCGTAGCGTGCGCCGGCCTCTCCCAGAGGCTGGATGTAGAAGACGGGGCGCTCCAGGCTCTTCCGGTTGGCGCACCCGGAGACGTACTGCTCGAAGGTCTGTCCGTCCTCCTTGAAGTGGGCGAGCCATTCCCCCGCCTTCGGGGGGCCGAGCTTCTCGAAGCCGTCCTCGCGGCCGGGTTCGGGGGCGGCGGGCGGGGGAGGGGCCGGAGCCGGGTCGGAGGAGGACTTTCCGCAGGAGACGCCCATCAGCAGCCCCAAGGTCCAGAGGCGCTTCATCATACCCTATCAGACGGGGGGCGCGACGCGGGGTTCAGGGGAAAGACGCAACCGGCCGGGGCGGGGCGGACGTAGGATGATTGTCTCTTCTGGGGACCGGCGATGCGAACAGGGGCGTGGGCGGTTTTCCTGGCGGCGGCGCTCGGGGCCGGAAAGATCGTCGTGGTCGCGGGCTCGGAGCCCGGCCAGCTCAAGGAGCCGTTCGCGGTGGACTTCGACGCCGCGGGCTCGATGTTCATCGCCGAACTCTCCGGCGGGCGCGTGCTCA
>JAHFOZ010000173.1:7685-9965 GCA_023261405.1 Planctomycetota bacterium | reverse complement strand
CAGGGCATCGACATCCAGGCCACCTCCTTCGCCGCGATCACGCAGGCCCCCGGCGTCACGATCACGACGGGGATCGGGAACTTCACGCAGGCGGGAGGGGGCTTCGCGGGCGGGACCGGGACCATCGACGTCAACGGCAACTTCACACTCTCGGGCGGCGCCTTCTCCTCGACTTCGGGGCTCCTCCAGGTTTCCGGCGCATTCACGCACACCGCGGGCGTCTTCGTCGCCAACGGCGGCACGGTGATCCTCAACAGCATCACGGACCGCACCCTCACGGTCACCGCGAACACCAGCTTCAACAACCTCACCCTGAACGACGGCCTCTTCGCCCACTACCGGCTGGACGAGGCGCTGAGCCCAGCCCGGGACTCCTCCGGCTACGGGAGCGACGGCCCCTGGATCAACACCCCGACGGCCTCGGCGGACGTCCCCCCCGTCACCTTCACCAACCCCCGCAGCCTCCAGTTCGACGGCGCCACGGCCGACAACGACCACGTGCGCATCCCGCGGAGCACCGTCCTCGAGCCCGGCAGCACCCTTACGATCATGTGCTGGTTCAAGCGCAACGGCGCGGCCACCGAAAACACCCGCTGGGCCGCCCTCTTCCGGAAGACGTGGATGGATAACACCGGCCCGACCGTGGGCAGTTACGCCCTCCAGCTCCCCCAGATCAACGCCGGCAACCTGGGCTACGATACGCTCGCCTTCGGCACGGGCCATGCCGGCCCCGTGGGCATCCAGGACCTGTACACTCCCGAGAACGCGATCCCCGACCTCACGTGGACCCACGCCTGCGGCGTCTACGATCCGGGCGGCGCCGCTCCCCAGAAGCGGCTCTACATCAACGGCATCATGGTCGCCTCCGAGACCCGGACCGACCCGATCATCTACGACACCACCGCCACGGGCGACTTCTATCTCGGGACCGCCGGCCCCGCGACCGGCGAGTACTTCAACGGGTGGATCGACGATGTGCGCTGCTACGACCGCCCCCTCTCGGACGCCGAGATCCTTTCCCTCGCCCAGGGGAACGAGCCCGGCGCCTTCGTGGCCACACATACGCTCGCGGGTGGCGGACTGGACGTGAGGGGCAGCCTCACGGTCAATTCCGGGCGCCTCGACGTGAGCGCGTCGAACTATCCGGTCACGGTGGGCCGCAGCTGGATCAACAACGGAGGCTCCTTCGTGCCGCGCGCGGGGACCGTGACGTTCGACGGCACTCTGGCGGGCGAATCGATCCGCTCGGGCGGGGTCGCGTTCAACAACGTCACCCTCGCGGGGGGGTCGTCGGCCACGTGGTCGACCCCCGACGCCCTCGCCGTGAACGGGACCCTGGCCGTCAACGGGGGCGCCCTCCTGCAAGGCGCGTTCAACGTCACGGCGGACACCGTCTCCGTGGGGGCCAGTGGCGCGTGGCGCAACTCGTCCACGGGGGATGTCTTCATCGGCGCCGGCAACGTCACGAACGCAGGCACGATCTTCTTCGATGGCGGCGGCGGCGGCTGCGGCTCCGCCGACGACATCCTGATCCGCTCGACCGCCGGCGGCACGCCAAGGCTCTGGAACGGCGGGGGCTACTTCATCCTCTACGACGTGGACGTGATGGACCAGGGGGGCGCGGCCCCGATCACGGTGTACTCGGGGACCGATTCCGGGGGCAACGGGCCCAACTGGACCTTCGACCCGCTGTGCGCGGCGAAGAACATCTCGGTCGTGCCGACTTCGGGCCTGATCACGACGGAGGCGGGCGGACAGGCCACGTTCACGGTCGTCCTCACCGGCCAGCCCGCGGACGTCGTCACGATCGGACTCACGAGCTCGAACACCGCGGAAGGCACCGTGGCCCCGTCTCTCCTCACCTTCACCCCGGCCGACTGGAACGTCGGCCAGGTCGTGACGGTCACGGGGGTGGACGACCCCTTCCCTGACTTCGACATCAACTACCTGATCGTCACGGCCCCCGCCTCGAGCGCCGGGGACCCGCAGTACAACGGCCTGAATGCCCCCGACGTATCGGTGACGAACCTCAACAACGACGTGCCCGTGACGAAATTCATCTTTGTCTCGCCCACCTCGGGACTGGTGACGACGGAGGCGGGCGGGCAGGCCCTATTCTCGGTCGTCCTCACGGGACAGCCCTCGGGCGACGTCATGATCGGGTTCTGGAGCTCGAACTCCGCGGAAGGCACCGTGGCCCCGACCTCCATCACGTTCACCACGGCCAACTGGAACGTCGCCCAGCTCGTGACGGTCACGGGCGTGGACGACCCTGTCTAC
>JAHFOZ010000173.1:0-7675 GCA_023261405.1 Planctomycetota bacterium | reverse complement strand
ACGACACGGACATCCCCTACGTGATCGTCACGACGCCCGCCGTCAGCACCGACCCCGGGTACGCCGGCCAGAATGCCGCCGACGTGCTCGTGACGAACCTCAACGACGACGCCATCCCGCCGCTGGACGGCCAGTGGGGCAACTGCTTCGGGAGCGCTGCGGCGTCCCTCCCCTCCGCGTTCCCCCTCGCCGCCCTGGCGGCGGCGCTCGGCTCCTGCGCCCTGCGCCGCCAGCCACCGCAGAGGGCACGACGCCGACGGAGATGGCCCCTCTAATCGGAACCTGAACGGTTCTCAGTTCTCCCCGGGGCCCTCCGCCGGCCCCCGCAGCCGCGTCCCTCACCGCGGAGCCCCCGAAGGTAAGGGTGGGTTTTTGTTTGGGGACAATCGGACGGAACCCTCGGGCGCTCCTCCGTTGGCTCCGTGACCGCCGGGGTGGAGGTCTACCCCGCCTCGAGGAGCTTGCGGCGGAGCTTGATCTTGAGGATCTCCCGGATGTAGTCCACGGCCTGCTGGCCGAACTTCGCGCGCATCATCTCCAGGTACCTCGGGTTCGTGTTGTACTCCACAAACGCCTCGTCGCGGAAGCGCAGGACTTCCGCGGGCTTGAGGTACCGGGTGGACATCGGGAGGGCGTCCTCGGAATACTGGCCGTAGCCGGCCCAGGTCTTCGGAAGCTCGATCCCCTCCTTGCGGGCATAGTCGTGCAGCTCGGTGCCCGGGTAGGCCATGGCAGCGTAGAAGTTGGCGTACTCGAAGTTGTACTGCTTGGCCATGTCGAAGCTGCGGCGCATCGAATCGCGGTCGTCCTCCGGAAGGCCGAAGATGAAGTTCCCGACGATGTGGATCCCCGCCTGGCGCGTCAGCTCGATGGCCTTGTCGATCACCTGCTCCGAGGATCCCTTGTCCACGGCGTCGCGCACCTTCTCGCTGGCGGCCTCGATGCCGTAGGCCACCCAGTTGATCCCCGCTTTCTTCATCTTCTGAAGGAGGCCGAGGGTCTTGACCGTCTCCACGCGCGCGTAGACCCAGATGTTGAGGTCGTATCCACGCCGGATGATGAGGTCGCAGAGCTTCTCGCAGAGGTCGGGCTTGATGGTGAAGACGTTGTCCACGATCCGGAGGTTGCGGACCCGGTACCGCTTCACCAGGAGGTCGATCTCCTCGACCACGTTCTCCGGCGTGCGCGGGCGGAAGTTGGCCTTCCCGTAGACGACATTCACATTACAAAAAGTGCATGTGTAGGGGCACCCGAGATTGGTGTAGATGCTGGCGTACGGCTGCCGGCGTCCGAGATCGTCGAAACAGTGCCAGTGGTGGGCGCGATACTTGTCCATGGGAAGGAGGTCCCAGGCCACGAAGGGGATCTGATCGGGATCCTTCACCAGCGGCGGCCGCTGGCTGGTCGCGACCTTGTCCCCCTCCAGCCACCACACGCCCAGGACCGGCTCCTCCGGCCGCGGCTTCCCCGTCTTGAGCGCCCCCACGAGGTCTACCACCTGCTGGTAGGCCTCGCCCTGCACGACGAAGTCGGCCCCCTCCTCGCGCAGCATCTGCTCGGGAAACGCGGACGGCACCACGCCTTCGACGGCTACGGGAAGGCCCGGCGCGGCGGCCTTGATCGCCCGGAGCGTGTCGCTGGCGGCGGCCATCTTGGTGACGTCGCCCGAATTGAGCGAATCGGTGGAGAGCAGCACCAGGAGGGGGCGGGCCGAGGCCACCCGCGCGGCGGTCCCGGCCGGGTCCAGGTTCTCGGCGTCGGCGTCGAGCACCGCCACGGAGAGCCCCGCCTTCCGCGCAAAGGCTGCGGTGAGGCCGAGCTGCACCGGGGCCGAGATGGCCGCCACGGTCGCCGCCAGGGCCCCGTACGCGCGGCTCCGGTTGTTGGGAAAGACGAGAAGGAGGTCGGTCATCCGCAGCCCTGATTGTACCACGTGCGGCGGGCCTAACGCCTCGGGAACCAGAGAAGGTCCGCGATCATCTGCCAGAGATATGCGGCCCCCCAGCGCCACATCTGCAGCTTCCGCTCGCCGCCGATGCGGGGCGGTTCGTCCCCCGGGATCTCCCCGCAGCGCAGGCGGGCCCGGGCCACGCGGACCGAGAGGATCGGCTCCCAGCTGATGCGCGTGTGGAACAGCTTCTCGGGGATCCGGTACGGCCCGTCCCCCATGAGCTCCAGCTCCTCGATCAGGTTCGTCCGGTAGGCGCGGTAGATCACCATCACATCGGTGTACTTCCCCCCGTGGAGGAGGTTGACCACCCGGTTGAACATCCAGTTCCCGAACTTGGTGAGGACGTCGTCGTCCAGGCTCCTCGCCCCCCGCGCGTAGCGGGAGACGATCACCATATCGTACCCCTCCCTCATCTTCTCCAGGAGGGCCGGGAGCAGCTCCGGGATCGAGTTCCCGTCCGGGCTGAACGACACGACCACGTCGCCCTTGATGTGCGGCCAGGCCTCGCGGTAGCCCTGCCGGAGCCCGCGCTCTTTCTGGACGACGACGTCGTAGCCCTGGGCGCGCGCGTACTCGGCGGTGCCGTCGGTGGACTGGCCGTCCAGGACGAGGATCTGGTCGAACCATTCCCTGCGGACCAGGGGCATGATGGCCTTCATGCCGATGATCTCGTTGAGCGTGGGGATGAAGAGGGTGGTTTTCATGGCACTCACTCAGTAAGCCCCCCGCCCCCCCAGGACGGCGGGGATGGTCCTGAGGAGGATCTTGAGATCGAGGCCGAGCGACCAGCGGTCGACGTACTCCAGGTCCAGTTTCATCCACTCGGAGAAGTCGGTGACGCGGTTGCGGCCCATGATCTGCCAGAGGCAGGTGATGCCGGGGCGCATGGCCATGCGGCGGCGCTGCCAGCGCTCGAACTTCTCGACCTCGTACACGGGGAGCGGCCGCGGCCCCACGAGCGACATGTCCCCCTTCAGGATGTTCCAGAGCTGGGGCAGCTCGTCGATGGAGCTCTTCCGGAGCCACTTCCCCAGCCCCGTGACGCGCGGGTCGTCCTTGATCTTGAAGACCGGCCCCTGCATCTCGTTCTGCGCCTCGAGTCCGGAACGCTGCTTCTCCGCCCCAAGGGTCATCGTCCGGAACTTGTAGAGGGTGAAGACGCGCCCGTTCATCCCGGAGCGGTCCTGCCGGAAGACGGCGGGGCCGCGCGAGGTGAGCCGGATCAGGAGCCCCACGAGCGCCAGGAAGGGCGAGAGCAGCGCCAGCATCGCCAGCGCCCCCGAGAAATCCATCAGGCGCTTCACGACGAGTCCGGCGCCGTTTCTCGGCGCGGTCGAGAAGCTCAGGAACGGGGTGCCGGCCGACTCGTGGATTTCGAGCCGGGAGAGCATCCTCTCGAACGGCGCCAGCCGCAGATGGACCGTGATCCCCATGATCTCGCACTGCTCCACGAGCGCTCGCTGGCGATCCAGGGCCCCCTCCTGCGGCAGCAAGTAAACCTCGTCCACGGGCTCGTGGGACGCGATCGCCGGGACCTCCTCGAAGGTCCCCAGCACCTTCCACCGGTCCAGCGCCGCGCCCTTCTCCGCGGGGTCTTCCGAGACGAAACCCCGCACCTGGTACACCGAGCCGGGAATGGCCTCCAGGGACGCCGCCAGCGACCGGGCCTCGGGCCCCGTCCCGCCCACGACCACGTAGTGACGGTCGTACCCTTTCTGCGTGTAGTGGGTCAGGAAGCCCCCGGCCACCATCCGCATCATGAAGAGCAGCAGGAAGGACGCCACCCCGATGAGCCCCACGAAGCTCCGGTTGATGTCGTGCTGCTTGAGAACCGTCAGGAGCGCGAAGAGGGCCACGACGCCCAGCGCGCTCACCCCGCCCAGCGCGAATCCATGGTAGATGAGGCTTCGGACGCGGAACGCGTGGTAGGTGTTGAAGCCCCACAGGAGTCCCGACCAGATCGCCGCCGTGATCGGCCAGAGCCAGAGGTAGGTCTCCAGCGGCCGGAGCTCCACGCCCCACAGGACGCTCGTCCACTGGCGCCCGAAGTAGGCCGCGAAGAAGGCCCCCGAGAGGCCGAGCAGCTCCACCCCGTGGTAAAGAAGGATGCGCCAGACGTGTCGGTGCCGGTTCACCATCCGAGCCAGGAAGCACTGTAGGCCACGCGCATGACTGATTCAAGTATCGTCACGGCGCCCCCGCTTCCTCGCGCGCTTCCGCTCCCGGCGCGGGCATCATCGGGGGGCGGGGTGGATGAAAACCTTCCAGCCGGGCGCCCCGGGGATCACCACGGGTTCCCCCGCGCCCGTGACCTCGCGGAGCCGCGGCAGGTAAGGCGGCCATTTCGAGTCCAGGTCGCGCTCGAGGTACAGGTAGTAGTCGGCCGGTTTCCCCTTCACCCCCGCCTGGAAGTCCTCCAGCGTGTCCGGGTAGTTCACGAAGCGGCCGCCCAGGAAATAGTTGACCTTGTCCGTGGTGCTGTAGACGCGCGCCCCGGGACGTCCCTCGCGACGGATCCAGTCCACGGCCGCCAGGAGCGACTTCTCCTCGGCGCGCTGCGGCCTCAGACACGGCAGTCCCATCGGAACGCACACCAGCGCCGCGCCGATCGCTGCCGCCGGGACCCATCTCCGCTCCGGGAGGCGCCGGGCCAGGAAACGGATCGCCACCACCAGCCCGAGGGCGGCGAGGACCATCAGAAGGTTCATGCTCGGGAGCACGTACCGGTAGCTCGTGTGCTGCACCGTGCGCATCGCGTAGAGCAGCCCCCCGAGATAGCCGAGCGGAAAGCTGAAGTAGTACAGCACCCCGAGCCTCGGGTGGCCGCGCAGCCCCCAGAAACCCAGGACCATGAAGGGCGCGGTCAGGTAGAGCACCCGGCCCATCCCTTTCGCGAACTTGAGATAACGGGGCGCCCAGGCCGCCCCGCCGGCATGCCCGCGGACATCGGGCCCCGGCCCGGCCTCCTCCTTCATCTGTTTCTCCACAAGCGCGGCCGGGGCCTTGGCGGAGAACGTCCACCTCCCCATCACCGAATGGACCCAGACGAGAAACGGGGACGAGATCAGGAGCGCCGCCATCAGGGCCGCCGCCGCGCCGCCCGCCCGGATCCACGGCCGGTCGCGATTCGCCGCCAGGGCCGCCAGGGGCCACGCGGTCACGAGGGCCACGACCAGGATGCCTTCGGGACGCGTGAGGTACGCCCCGGCGGCCGCGAGGCCCGCCAGCGCGGAGCGCTCCAGGGAGGGCTCCTGGACGGCCCGCCAGCCCAGCCACGCGGCGGAGAAGAAGAAGAACGTGAACGTCCCTTCGCTCATGGCGTCCGCATGGAGTTCCACCGTGTGGGGCTGGAAGGCGAAGAAGAGCGTGGCGAAGAAGGCCGCCGGCCGGCCGAACACGGAGCGGACGAGGTGGAAGAGCGGACACGCGGCCGCCGACCCCAGGATGGCCGAGACCCAGAGACCCGCCTGGATCGTATCGGCGAAGAGAGGTTTGAACGCGGCCGTGATCAGCGGGAAGAGCGGATGGTACGTGACGGCGAGGGCCTCCTGGAACCGCCCTTCCGACATCCAGTCCGCCATCAGGAGGAACTGGGCGCCATCGGTGCCGTAGATCGTGGTGCCCGCGACCGTGACGGCGCGCATCAGGAATGCCGCGGCGAAACAGGACCAGGCGAGGCGGCGGTCGGACATGGGCGCCCAGTGTAGTGGTTCGACGGCACGAATTCCATGGGTTGCCCGTCCGCAGGACCATCCACGGGATCCTGGGGGCTCACCCCGAGCCCCGCCCGGTGGCCGATCACAGGACCTTCTGCGCGCCGACGAGGCCGGGGGAAGAGCGGGGGTCGGACTTACGAGAACAGGGTGCAGCGCTTCTCGCCGCAGGCGTAGGTCGAGCACTGCCCGTTGAACTCCCAGCAATCCTGGTGGTGCGGGGTGCGGCAGCGGCGGCAGGTGACGCGGTCCTCCCTGAGGATCCTGCTCCCGCACACCGGGCACAGGGGATCCTCGGTCGCGGCGGACGGGGCGTCGTCCTCGAGGATCTCGATCCCGCTGGCGCGCTGCCAGTACTTCCAGATCCGATCGTAGAGGCGTCCGGACAGATCCGCGAAAATGGTGAGGTCATTGAGATCGCCGAGGATGGACTGCTTGCGGACCATGAGGCGCGAGGCGTTCACGGAGACCAGGATGCGGTCGTTCCCCAGGAGGTTCCGCAGGTCTTCGATCCCCTGGCGGCTGCCGGCATCCAGGAGTTCGCGGGCGAAGGCGGCGTCCCCGGACTTGACGACGTAGCGGGGGTCAAATCCCGAATCCCCAAGCTGGATGTCCTCCACGCCGAGGTACTTCGCGTCGTCGTCCTGGAAGCGCTGGGGAAACACCTCGAGACGGTGCGGCCACCCCGCGGGGAGGGTGAAGGTGAGCTGGGTGAAATGCTGGGGCGCCGGATCGCTGGACTCGTAGATGGACAGGAGCACGCGCGAGCCGCCCATCGTAAACGAGACCTTCGGGCTCTCGAAAAGCTGGCGGTCGTGGACCTGCCCCTGGGTGAGCTCCGCGAAACGCCGGTACGTCTCCCGGAGGCGGGTCAGGTCGTATCCGCCGAGGGACGAGCGGGCAGGGGCCACCCGCCCCTGGACCCGGTGCTGCGCGCCCGAAGGGCGGACCTCTCGTACGATATCGCTGACGGTCTGCCAGATCCAGCCGGCGCCGTAGATGACGAAGATGATGACGAAGATGACGACGAGCTCGATGCCCATACGCCCTATTAGACTACCCTTCGTCCGCCATCGTATCACCCGTTCCCGCGCCGAGACTTTTCAAACCCTTGCTTCGTGGCTCGGACCACGGGAACTCGAGCGCGGGATGCGAACGCACTCCAACCCCGGAAGTATAGGTAGGGTGCGGGAACCGGCCCCGAGCGCCTAAGCGCCGAAGATGTCGTCCAATTTCCCGCGGGCCGCCTCGCCGAACTCCTCGGAGATCTTCTCCCCGGCGCCCTTGCGCTCGCCGATCTCATCGAACAGCTCCGCCAGCTTCGAGGATACCTGGCTGGCGTAGAGCCGCACCATGCCCAGCGTGGTCTTGTCGTCGAAGATGACGGCGAGGATCGTGCGCTGGCCCACGAGGGAAAGCTGGATGTTGTCCTTCTTCCCCTGGTGGAACATGATGGAGAATTCCTCCTCGCCCAGCAGCTTCGCCATCTGCTTGGTGGCGGCGAAGGAGCCCGCGACGAGGGCGGAAATCGTATCCATGTCGTAGGTGGAGGCCTCGCCTTCCTTGGTGACCAGGTGGCCGTCCTTGTCCACCAGGAGGACGCAACGGGCATTGGCGTTCTTGAGGAACGCAATCAGGGTCTTGGAGATCTTCTCGATATCTTCCTTGTAGAAGACCAGCCGGCTGGACCTGAGTGAATCGTCTGCTTTGCCGAGGCCCATGGATCGTGTCCTCCTGCGCTTAGTCTAGCACACCCGATACGCCGGTCACAAAAAAATAAGGCGCCATTCCATCACCCCAGCTTGATGAAGCCGAAGTGGAAGGCCGCAAATCCCCCCGCACCGAGCAGGAGGAGGATGATCAGGAACACGACCCAAGCCTTGGAGCCCCCCTTGGCCGCAGGCGCCGACGCGGGAACGGGCGCGATCGGACGCGGAGCCGCCGCGGGCGCGGGCCGGGGGGGCGGGGACGCGGGGCGCGGAGCCGGAGCCGGAACCGGGCGCGGAGGTGC
>JAHFOZ010000589.1 GCA_023261405.1 Planctomycetota bacterium | reverse complement strand
GCCTGGACGATGGATGATGCCGCCGCACGCGAGAAGGCTTGGAGGGATGCGGAGGAGTTCCTCTCCTTGGTGCTTGAGAAAGGGGAAATTGCCCGGGCCGACCTGCGCCTCGAGCGCGCCCGCCTGCGCCGGCGGCTCGGCCGCCTCGACGAAGCGCTTGAAGACGCCGGGAAGGCACCCAAGAGCGCAGAGAGCCTGCGCCTCCGCGCGCAGATCAGGTTCGTGCGCGCGCACGGGGATACGGTGGACCACGATGGCCTCGAGCGCGCGTTGGCTGACCTCGAGCAGGCCCAACGATCGGAGGAGCCCGCACATCCGGGAACCTGCTACCTCCGGGGTGTCTGCCTGCAAGCTCTCGGAAGGGACGAGGAAGCGCTCAAGGACTTCGAGTTTCTCTCGCGCCAGGCCAACCCTTCACCGGACGTCCTGCTGAGACTCAGCCGCGCGGCCACCCTGAAGGGCGAATGGGATGTCGCGATCAAATTTGTCTCCCGGGGGCTTGCGGCCCTCGGGGATTTCCGGGAAGAGGAGCATGTCATCCGGCTCTTCGAGCGTGACGCCGTACCGCCATCGGTGGCCCGCGCCCGGATGGAACTGGACCTCCGGCTCATGCGGATCCCCGCCCTGCTCGAGAGGAAGCAGTTCGGGGAATGTCTGGACGATGGGAACCTGGCCCTGGCCCTCGAGGTTAGATTCCCGGAAAGCCTCCGGAAGACCCTCGGCTTGGCCACCCGTCTTTCCAAGGCCCGCTCCTGGATGGCCATGTCTCTCCATGGACAGAAGAAATATGGCGAAGCGGTGAAGCTCTTCGAGAAGGCCAGGGAGGGCGCGGATTCGCTGGACGCCGCAACGATCGAAGATTGGATCAACCAATGCAAGGTCGACGCCAAGAAGGGTAAATGACTGACCTCCGTTACCCCTGGGCCACGCTTCTCCTCTGGATCGCGAGTTCGATTGCCGGACCGCAGGCCAGCGCACAAGAGTCGAAGCAGGAATTCCGGAAACTGAAGCCACCCCCCGGAATCTCGCCAGAACTTCGGATATCCGTGGATCCCTCGCGCTCCAGCGCCACGGTGAGCGTCATCACCGGACAGGAACTCGAGAGCCTGGGCGTGCGATTCCTCACGGACGCGCTCCGGGTCGTGCCCGGACTGGAGGTCGCGCGCATGTCCGCTTCGGAGTCGGGCGTCGCGCTCCGGGGATACAACGACGACGCCTCCTCCACGCAGGGCATCCTGGGGCTCGTGGACGGCCGTCAGGTGAACCACGAGTTCTTCGGCGCGGTGGTCTGGGAGACGCTGCCGGTGAGCCTCCAGGAGATCGACCGGATCGAGGTCATCCGCGGTCCCGGCTCGTTCGTCCACGGACCCAACGCCATGCACGGCCTCGTCAACATCGTCACGCGGTCGCCGCTGGATTACCCAAAAGAAGACGAGGTCTTCCTCAGCGCCCACGCCGGGACCTACGGGTCGAACGTCGAGAGCTTCACGTTTGTCCACCGCGAGGAGGGCGCGGGCCTCAAGGTGAAGGCGGGGCACGACGACCTCTCCGAATTCACCCCCCACCGGGGGAACGCCAAGGACAAGATGTTCGCGGAGGCGCGCCTGGCCTTGAAGCTGGATGAGAAGGATTCGAACCTCGTAGACCTGAGCGCCGGGGGCTCCAGCCAGAAGTTCACTACCCTCATCCCCCCCTTCAACATCGTCCCGACCGCCGAGTTCGCCGTGGAAGCGGACGAACCGTTCGCCCGCGCCACGGTCACGTACGAGGGGCTACGGGCCCTGGTCTCCTGGACCCGCTTCGACGGGACCGCCGTCCCGGACCAGGTGTTCGCCGGCTTCGACATCCTCCTCGACACGGCGGACGTCGATCTGCAGTACACCATGAAAGTCCTCGATCAGGAGGTCACCGCAGGGACCGGCTACCGGCGCTCCTCGTTCGAGACCGACGACGAGGACGTCGCCGGGGGACGCCATTCGACCGGGCTCGACTGGTTCTTCATCCAGGGCCGGCTCACCTTCCTCGACCCCGTCGAGATCACCGGCGGGGTCCGCGTGGACGACCACTCCGTCGTGGGCACCCACGTCTCCCCGCGGCTGGCGGCGGTGTGGACCCTGGACCCCTTCGACGGCAAGGAGGACCTCACCGGCCACTCCCTTCGGGCGACGGCCGGATACGGGTTCCGCTACCCGAGCCTCCGGGAGCTCTGGTTCGACATGTCCGTCTTCGGCCTGCCGAGCGCCATCACGGGGAACGAAGACCTCCACGCCGAGCGGCTCCGCTCCTTCGAAGTCGGCTACTGGGGGCGCCCTCTCTCCTGGCTCCAGCTTGAGACCTCCGTCTACTACAACCGGATCGACGGGCTTATCCATTACGCCCCGGCGGCCACGGGCTTCAGGCCCGAGAACGGCGACAAGGAAGCGGCCTACGGCTCGGAGAGCCAGGTGGACCTCCAGGTCGCGCAGGACGTCACCACGTTCGCCAACTACGCCTACGAGGTCCGCTTCGACCGCGAGACCCACGACCGGATCCACGCGGGGCCCCTGCACAAGGCGAACGCCGGCGTCCGTGTGACGCCGAAGGACTCGGGCTTCACCGGGATGCTCTGGGCCCACTACTTCGACGACATCGGCACCACGGACGCCTCGACGGGCGCATCGCTCGGGACGGTCGACGGATACGCCCTAAGTAGAAGTCTCTAAGTTTATACGAATGCGCATCATTGATTCGTCCTGGGTCGTGGTAGACTTCCCTTCGGAGAGGAAGAGGGGGGAAGTTCTACATGCCAGCAGCCGTATCGATC
>JAHFOZ010000172.1 GCA_023261405.1 Planctomycetota bacterium | reverse complement strand
GAACGGTAACATCTCGCGCAACACGGGGCTTGCGGCGCCCGGGCCGCTCCGCGGCCGGCGCCGCCGCGGCTTTGCCTCCGGCTCATGGCGGACGGCTCCGATGACTCGAGCAATCCCTGCGAAGGCAATGCCATGCTTGCGGATTGTGTCCTCGACCTGGTGGGGAAGGCGAAGGCCCTTTCTGGCATGCTCCATCCACGGGTGCAGGTCTCCGTCGGGGACCTGGTCCGTTCGATGAACTGCTACTACTCGAATCTCATCGAGGGACACGACACCCACCCCCGTGACATCGATCGGGCCCTCGCGCGCGACTACTCCCGGGAACCCCGGAAGAGGGCGCTGCAGGTGGAAGCGGCGGCCCACATCGAGGTCCAGCGCATGATCGATAGGGGGGAAGACCCCCAGGTCGAGCCCGCCAGCCGCGAGTACATCCTGTGGCTCCACAAATCATTCTGCGAGCGGCTCCCCGAGGAGATGCTCCGGGGTGAGAATCCGGACACAAGAGAGAGGGTCGCGGTCATCCCGGGAAAGATCCGGGAGCGGTCCGTTTCCGTGGGGCGCCACCTCCCGCCCCGTCCGGAGAGCCTGGACCGGTTCCTCTCGCGCTTCGAGGAGGCGTACACCTCGAAGGGGCTTTCCAGGTCGGCGCGAATCGTCGCCGTCGGAGCCGCCCACCACCGGCTCCTGTGGATCCATCCGTTCACGGACGGCAACGGTCGGGTCACGCGCCTCATGTTCCATGCCATGCTGCGGCGTCTCGGCCTCGGCGGTCCCCTCTGGTCCGTGGCTCGCGGGCTCGCGCGCCGGGTGGCCGACTACAAGAGACTGCTCGAGAGCGCCGACGAGTCCCGCGCGGGCGACCTGGACGGACGGGGCTCCCTTTCGGAGAAGGCCCTGGTCGATTTCTGCCGGTTCTTCCTGGACGTCTCGATCGACCAGGTCGAGTACATGACTTCCCTCCTGGACCCTCCCGAACTGCTCAACCGGATGCGGATTCATGTGGAGGAAGAGACCGCCGCCCGGCGAATGCCAAAGCGGAGCTTCCAACTCCTGCGTGAAGCCCTCCTGGCCGGCGTATTCCCGAGGGGGCGCGCCGCCGAACTCACCGGCACCGGGCCGCGGCGCGCGAGCGACACCCTTTCCGCCCTGGCGAAAAGGGGGTTCTTGGTCTCGGACGGGCCCAAGAAGCCGGTCCGCCTCGGATTCCCGATGGACGTCGTCGAACGCTGGTTCCCGCAGCTCTATCCGATCCGGATCTGATCACGGCGCCAGCACGCGCACACCGCCCGGGACGACCTCCAGGTCCGCGGGCAGCTGGCCCGCCGGGTCTCCGTCCACCTGGGCGGACACCGGACGGCCGTCGTCGGAGGTCAGGCGCACTCGCCGCGCTTCGTGAAAGTCTAGGCCGCCCAGCGTGAGGTCCACCCCGAGCAGCCAGCCCACGAGCGCCCGCCAGAACATGCGCACCACGCCCGACCTTCCCCGGCCGCGGAAGACCAGCACCTCGAAGCGGCCGTCGTCGGGCCTCGCGTTCGGGGTGAAACAGAGCGGGCCCCCGTAGGCCGCGACGTTCGAGACCTGCACCCATGAGGCGTCCGACGCGACGAGGCGGCCGTCCAGCTCCACGACGATGCGCGGGACCTCGAACTCGAGGATGCTCGTGAGTCCCCACCAGACGTACTGCCACATCGCGATGGGGCCACGGCGCGCCGCGTGGAAGACGTGCACCACGTGCGCGTCGTAGCCCGCCGACAGGAAGAGCAGGTGCTTTCGGCCGCTCACGCGGTCGACCGCCAGGTCCCACGGGATCTCGCGGCCCTCGAGGAGCATCCGCGCGATCCCCTCCGGCGAGCGCGGGATCCCCAGCTCCTTCGCCATCACGTTGGCCGTGCCGCAGGGGATCATCGCGAGGGCCGGCGGGTCCCGGTCCGGCAGGCCGTTCAGAACCTCGTTCACCGTGCCGTCGCCCCCCAGCGCCGCCACCGCCTGGAAGCCCGCCGCCTGCGACGCGGATGCGCGCGCGTCGCCCGCCTGCCGCGTCTCCGAGAGTTCCGCCGCGCAGCCCCGCGCGCGCAGGAGCTCCGCCACGGCCGTCCCGAGGAGCGCCCCCTTCCCGCGCCCCGAGACGGGATTCGCGATGATCTTCACCCGCTGCCGCACGGACGGCGATTCTAGCGGATCGTCCCGCCGGGGCGCTATAATCGCCCCCTTATGGAGATCCGCCGGCTCGCGACTCCCGAGGAATACCTCGAGGCCGAGCGACTCCAGCAGGCCGTCTGGCACTTCCCCGACCGCGAGGTCATCCCCCTCAACGAGCTCGTCATGCTCCAGAAGCACGGCGGCCATGTCTTCGGGGCCTTCGAAGGCGGAAAGATGACGGGCTTCTGCTTCGGCAATCCCGCCTACCGCGACGGCAAGGCCTACCACTACTCGCGCATGCTCGGCGTCCTCCCGGGCTCCCAGGACTCCGGCATCGGCCACCAGCTCAAGCTCCAGCAGCGCCAGTACGTCCTCGAGCAGGGGCTGGACCTCGTGATGTGGACCTTCGACCCGCTCCAGAGCCGGAACGCCTACCTCAACATCGAGAAGCTCGGCTGCGTGGTCCGCGACTACGTCGTCAACGTCTACCCCGCCTCCGACAGCCAGTTCAACCGCGGCCTCGAGAGCGACCGCTTCACGCCGGAGTGGTGGATCAAGTCCCGCCGAGTGAAGGAGCGCCTCGCCGGGAAGCGGAAGCCCCACGACCTCGACGCCTGGGTCCCGGTGCTCGCCGGCCGCGCGAACGACAAGGGCCTCCTCGAGCCCGAGGTCGCGCGCCTCAAGCTCCGCGAGAAGCGCGTGCGGATCGAGATCCCCGACGACATCGATCACGTGAAGAAGAAGAACCTCCAGGTCGCCCAGAAGTGGCGCTTCGAGACGCGGGAGGCCTTCGTCGCCTATTTCAAGCGGGGCTACGTCGTGACGGGCCTCGCCACCAAGCCCGAGGTGGACCGCCGCCGGAGCTTCTATCTCCTGGAGAAAGGCCTCCGCGTGCGATGAAGATTGAGCGCCTGGAGCTCGTCCACCTCCGCATGCCCCTCGTCCACTTCTTCGAGACGAGCTTCGGGCGCGTCTATGGTCACGAGGTGATCATCGTCCGGGCCGAGTCGGGCGGCCTCGTCGGGTACGGCGAGGTCCCCGCGTCCGCAGCGCCCCGCTACAGCTACGAGACGGTCACCACCGCGTGGCACGTGATCCGCGACTTCCTGGCCGCGCGCCTCAAGGGCCGCGAGTTCGCCGCCCCGGGCCCCGTCTCGGAGCTCTTCTCCTTCGTGCGCGGCCACAACATGGCGAAGGCCGGGGTCGAGATGGCCGTGCTCGACCTCTTCGGGAAGTCCCTCGGGAAGCCCGTGTGGCAGATCCTGGGCGGCACGCAGCAGGAGATCCCCACCGGCATCAGCCTGGGGATCGAGGACAAGGTGGGCGACCTGCTCGATCGCGTGGACGAGGCCGCCGCGAAGGGATACCTCCGGATCAAGGTGAAGATCAAGCCGCGCTGGGACCTGCTCGTGCTCTCCGAGATCCGGAAGCGCCACCCCACGATCCCGCTCATGGCCGACGCGAATTCCGCCTACACGCTGAACGACCTGGAACACCTGAAGAAGCTCGATGCCTTCGATCTCATGATGATCGAGCAGCCCCTCGCGTACGACGACTACGTGGACCACGCGAAGCTTCAGGCGGCGATCAAGACGCCCGTCTGCCTCGACGAGTCGATCCGCTCCTACGACGACGCGCGGCGCGCGTTCGAGCTGGGCGCCTGCCGCATCCTCAACATCAAGCAGGCCCGGGTGGGCGGCCCGTACAACGCGAAGATGATCCACAACCTCTCGAAGGCGCGCGGGGTCCCGGTCTGGTGCGGCGGGCTCCTCGAGTCGGGCGTGGGTCGCGCGCACAACATCGCCCTCGCCACGCTCCCGGGCTTCACGCTTCCCGGGGACATCTCCGCCAGCGAGCGCTACTACCGGGAGGACGTGATTGATCCGCCCGTCATCGTGTCGCCACAGGGGACCCTCAAGGCGCCCCCGGGGCCGGGCATCGGCTATAATGTCGACGAGAAGCGTCTTTCGAGGTATTGCGTGCGGCGTGAGTATGTCCTGTCCTAAGTGCCAGGCCGCCCTTCCCGAGGGGAGCGTGTTCTGCAACCGCTGCGGCGCGCCCCTGGTCCCCGCCCCTGCGCCCGCCTCCGCTCCTCCGGGGCCCGGAGCCTCGGCGGGACAGGCCACCGAGCCCGAGCAGGAGCTCTGGAAGGGCCGCTACTCCGGCAAGTCTGCGGGGCACCTGTGGATCCTCTGGATCCTCTGGCTCGCGGCGCTGGCGTTCGGGTGGTTCCGCTTCCAGCCCGAGACGGGGTTCTCGCCGCACATGAAGTGGGTCTTCCTCGCCGCGGCCGCCCTCCCGGCCCTGGGCATCCTCTGGTCCTGGTTCTCCCAGTGGGTCGGGACGCGCTACCGCCTCACCAACTACCGGCTCTTCAAGGAACAAGGCGTCCTCTTTCGCCGGCTGAACGAGGTCGAGCTCATCCGCGTGGACGACGTTGCGGTCCGGCAGAACCTCATGCAGCGCATCTTCAACGTGGGCGTCGTCACCGTCATCGCGCCCACCGACGCCACCGAGCCACGCGTCGAGCTCGTGGGGATCGAGGACCCCATCGTGGTCAAGGAACTCATCCGCGCCGAGGTCCGCAAGCGGCGGTCCCGCTCGCTCCACGTCGAGAGCCTCTGAGCATGCCCGCGCCCCGGAACCGCACCCTGGCCCTGGACGAGGGGGACCGGCGGAAGGACGTGCCCCGCCTCACGGTCCGCCCCGAGGCGGACCGCGTCTACTGCGGCGATGCGTTCGATGGTCTTCGCGTCGCGCCCCCGGCGGACCTCGTCTTCGCCGACCCGCCCTACGACCGGGGGCCGGACTGGCACGCGCGGTGGATCGCCGAGGCCGCTCGGGTGCTCAAGCCCGGCGGCTCGATCTACGTCTGCTGCGACTGGAGGCTCTCCGGCGCGATCCACTCGATCCTCGATCAGCACCTCGACGTTCGTAACCGCATCACGTGGCGGCGCGAGAAGGGCCGCGGCGCGAAGCGGAACTGGAAGCAGAACATGGAAGACGTGTGGTTCGCCACGAAGGGCGAGGGTTACACGTTCAACCTCGTGAAATGGAAGAAGTCCGTGATCGCCCCCTACCGGAAGGACGGGAAGCCCAAGGACTGGGTCGAGGAGGGCGGCGAGCGCTACCGCATGACCCATCCGTCCAACCTGTGGGTCGATCTCTGCGTCCCCTTCTGGTCGATGCCGGAAAACACGCCGCATCCGTACCAGAAGCCCGAGAAGCTGGTGGAGCGCGTGATCGCCGCCTCGAGCAACCCGGGAGACCTCGTGCTGGACCCCTTCCTGGGTTCGGGGACGACGGCCGTGGTGGCGCGGCGGATGGGCCGGCGCTTCCTGGGATTCGAGATCGAGCCCGAGTGGGTCCGTATCGCACTCAAGCGCCTGGAGGAGCGGCCGTGAGCGCGTCGCTTGCCCTCTCGATCGACTGCGACGGCTGCACCGTGGCCCGGCTCGAGGAGGTCTTCCGCGTCTGGGCGGGGGACCTGGGCCTCCCGGTCGCGTCCTCGATGTTCCTCTTCTCGCGCAACCCGGGGGCGCCGCCCCAGGCCTCGTATCTCGACGGCGACCGGGACGCGCTTCGTGGCCTGTATGGCCGGGGGTGGATCGACACGCTCCATGCGATGGGCGACCTGGTCGCACCGGTGGGCCGGAAGGAGGCGGAGCGGGCGTTCGAGGCGCTCCGCGCCGACGCGGTCAAGCTCGAAGTCTGGACGAACCACGGCGCGCCGGGCAACCCGCACAACTTCGCGCTGCCGAGCGGCGGGGGCGACGTGCCGGGATCGGACGCCTACGTGGCGGACCTCGCCCGGGCGCACGGCGTCCGCTACGTCTGGGTGGACGACCTCACGCACCTGGTGGGCCAGGATCGGAACGCCGGCAAGTCCGAGTACTACCGGACCTACCCGGGCGCCTCGCCGCTCAAGAAGACCGCGGCGCGGCTGGTGTCGGACTCGGGCGTGCGGAAGCTCAGCCTCCAGCCCTACTCGGGCAACCGGCAGACCGAGCCCCTGACCCTGCGCGACGGGACCGCGGTCCTCAAGTTCCGCCGCTTCGGCCGCTGGCGGGTGGACACGATCTCCGAACTCCCGGGGCTCCTCTCCCCCGGCACGCTCGACGCGCTCGTGGAAAATGGGGGGTCGCTCGCGCTTTACCTGCATATCGGGCCGTCGCGCGGGGAGACGCCCGAGTCGTTCCGTGCCGGCCTGCGGACACTCGAGGCGGTGGCGCGTCGGAAGGAGATACGGGTGATGAAGACGTCGGACCTGCTCCGGGCCGCGGCGCCGACGGAATGAGGGTCGTCGAGGGCATCCGGGTCTGCCGCGGTCCGTCCGGTCTGCGCGGCCTGCTCTACGAGAGTCACGGCTGGTTCGCCCGCACGTTCGGCCGCGTGCGCGCGGACTCGCTCGAGGAGGGGCTCCGGCTCTGGAAACGCCCCTCGGAGGCCGCCTACTTCCGCGAGCGTGATTCGAACCCGAGCCACCGCCGCGCCGTGGAGTTCCTGCGGCCGAGGGTGCGGGGGGCTGTCCTCGACGTGGGCTGCGGCCTGGGTCACCTGCTGCGCGACCTGGGCGGCCGCGGCACGGGCCTCGACGCCTCGTTCGCCAACCTCCACCTCGCGCGTCGCTTCGTGGTCCCGGAGGCGGACCTCGTGTGCGCAGACGCGTCGGCGGGGCTTCCCTTTCCGGACGGCGCGATGGACGCGGTGGTCTCGGTGGAGGCATTCACGTATGTGGCCGACCGAGCTCCGCTGGCCCGCGAGATGCGCCGTGTCTGGAACGGCCGCTCGGGCCTCGTCCTCACGCACCTGCACCGCACGCCGGCCCCGCCCGCCCGGCCGGTGACCCGCGACGACCTGCTTGCGTGGTTTCCCGGCGCGGAGGTGGCGGAGGAGACGCCGGAGACCTGGTCGGTCACTTGCGCGCCACGAGGCGGTGGATCGTGAGGGCGAGCTCGCCCTTGGCGGCGGGGCCCTCCGCGCCGCGGAGGCTGTAGCGCACCCGGAACTGCATGCAGGGCCGAAGGTCGGGGATCGAGAGGAAGACGCTGCGGCCGTCCTCCGAGAGCGCGGCCGACTTGATCTCGACCGGGTCGTGGCCCACGGTGTTCGGCTGGATGACCGAGTAATCTTCCGACCCGTACTTCTCCGAGTAGCGGTAGTTCCAGCGTTCCGCCGCCCAACGGTCGAGGTCCTGCGCGATCTCGCGGTCGAGGGGCGAGGAGAAGACAAGCCGCAGGCCGTCGGCCTGGGCGTGCGACTCCATGGGGAGGACCGCCGGGGCGCCGGTGTAGCGCACGCGCTGCAGGCAGCCGTCGCGCACGGCGTTGGAGACCCAGCCCTTGAGGCCGCAGACGTAGAGCTGGCCGTCCTGGGCGCGAAAGCGGCCGCGCGCGAGGCCCGAGGCGAACCCCGAGAGGAACGGCACGGCCGCGCCCTGCGCGACGCCGTCCACTTTCTCCCGCAGGATGAGTTGTATCGACGAGCGGCCGAAGGACAGGTTGAGCAGCTGCCCCTTGAGCGGGCCCCAGCGCTCGCTCGTGACCCAGACCTGCCCGCCGCCCGAGTTGTCCAGCAGGCGCGGGAGGTAGACGAGCGGCGGGTCGTAGCCGAGCGGCCGATCGGGTCCGGGCTTGGGCCCCCCGTAGCCGTAGTGGCCGCCGGGCTTCACCTCGCAGATCATCGAGGCGGGCGTCCATTCGCCCTCCTGCGGCGCGACGGTGATCGTCCCGTCCGGGCCCACGGCGAGGCCGTTGGCGTTCCGGAAGCCGGTGGCGATCGTCTCGACACGGCTCCCGTCGGCCGAGGTCCGATGGAGCGTGGTGGGGCCCACGCTGTAGAAGTACCCCTCGGCGTCGGTCTCGAGGCAGGTCACGTAGTCGTGCCCGCCCGCGGAGGCGGGCCGCGCGTGGCCAAAGGCCTCGTAGAAGTCCGCCTCGCCGTCGCCGTTCCCGTCGTGGAGGATCGTGACCTGGTCGCGCCCGAGGACGTGGACCTTGTCCTTCACGATCCGGAGGCCGAGCGGCTGGTAGAGGCCCGTGGCGAAGCGCTTCCAGGTGACCTTCTCGAGCGTCTCGTCGATTCCGCGGACGAGCCACACGTCGCCGTGCACGGTGCAGACGGCCGCGTCGCCATTCTCGAAGAAGTCCAGGCCCGTCAGGAAGAGGAGGGCCTTCCACGGGTTCTGGAAGGGCGGCGTGAGAGTGTCGATCACGTAGGGCGCCTTCTCCTTCGACACGTGGCCCTTCACGGCGATCGGGTCGCCCCAGCGCGCGGGTCCGGGCTTCGTGAGCGGCGCGAGGTCTTCGGGAGGGGCGCTCTTCGGGACGGCGCCGGCGCCTTTCCAGAGGAGCGCCTTGAGGCGCAGCGGCTCGCGGTGAGGGGGGATCGTGAGGATGAATAGGGGGCCTTCGATCGTCATCGATCCGCCTCCCAGGACGGCGGCGCTGCAGCCCTGCGACCCGGCGAGGAGCAGCCTGCGCTCGCGGGCGCAGGGAGCGAGGTCGAGCGTGCGCGCGAAGACGCCGTCTTCAAAGGCGGGCGAATCGAGGACGGCCGAGTCATCGACCGTGTAGGAGAAGACCACGCGGTCCCCGTGGAGGTGGAGGCCGCGGTAGCGGACGGCCGAGCCCGCCCAGGCGGGCCCCTTGGGGAGCGAGAAGAGGAGCTCGCCCTTGAGGCGCGGCATCTCGATGAGGCCCCAGCGCGCGGGGCTGAACTGGATGAAGCCCCCCGTCCATGCCGCGCGGAGCGAGAGGTCGGCGGTGTCGAAGACGGCGCCGCCGACGCCGAGCTTCACGGAGACGGCTTTGGTCGCGATCCCGCCCGGCGGCGCGAGCGCCGTGGTGACGAAGGGGCCCGTGTCCATCGCGTTCCAGCGCGCGTCGGCCCAGTCCTTCTCGCCTGCAGTCCCCCAGTGGCCGCCCTTCCCGCCGTCGAGCGAGGGGTCGGGAGGCAGGAGCTTGGATTTCTCCTCCTGTTTCGGCGGCGGAGGCGGCGCCGGCGGCTGCTTGGGCGGGTTCCACGGGCTGCCGGGGCGGAGCGCGGGCTTGTCGGTGAGCTCGCGCGGCGGGTCGTACTTCAGCATGGGGAGCTTCGCGGCCCACGCCGAGCCGCGGCGGATGAGGGCGGCGGCCTTCCGGATGGAGACGTCCCCGTGGCCGAGCGTGGTCTGGAAGACGCGGCCCTTCCCGTAGTCGTACACCCAGGCGAGCGGCTCCTCCTTGCCGGTGACTTTCGAATGGGCCGTCACGAGCGGCTCCAGGGACTCGTCGCCGTCCAGCCGGATGTAGAGTTCGTCCTCGGTGTCGAAGGGCGCGAGGCCCTCGGTGATCGGGTGCTTCGTCTTCGCCATCTCGACCTTGAAGGGGCCGTAGTCGTCGTGGCCGCTGCCGGGCTGCTTCCAGGCGCGGCGGACGATCTTGGTGCGGAACTCCTCCCAGTCGGATTCCTTGGGGCAGAGTCCGGCGCTGAATCCCCCGTTCGCCCCGTGGATGACGACGAGACCGCCGCCGCCGTTCAGGTAGCGGACGAAGTTCTCCTTCGCAGCGTCGGAGAGGCCGGGGCGCTGCCAGTTCATGTAGTTCAGCACGAGCACGTCGTACCCGTCGATCTTCTTCGCGGCAAGGTCTTCGATGGTCTCGGTGACGTCGACTTTGATGCGCGGGTCCTGCTCGAGGGCGTGGATGAGGGCGGGCGTGGTGGCCCACCAGTGGTGCGCCGGGTAGTGGTGGCCGGTGAGGATGAGGGCGCGGGCGGGTTTCTCGAGCACGGACTCCACGCCGCCGGCGGGGACCTCAAGCTTCGCGGTCCAGGCGATGGCATTGAGGACCATCTTCCGG
>JAHFOZ010000588.1 GCA_023261405.1 Planctomycetota bacterium | reverse complement strand
TGAAGGGGGGAAATGGTCCGGCGGAAAGACCCACCTGGTCCAGACGGGGGACGTGCTGGATCGCGGTCCCGATTCGCGCCGGGCCTTGGACCTCCTCATGAGGCTTGAAGAGGAGGCGCAGGCGGCCGGGGGAGCGGTCCATGCGCTCATCGGGAACCACGAGGCCATGAACCTGTACGGGGATCTTCGCTACGTCTCGGACGGGGAGTTCGCCGCCTTCCGGGATGCCGGCTCGGAGAAGGCCCGGGAGGACCTGTACAAGGCGCACCAGAAGGAGGTCCAGGCCTCGCTGCCCGCCGGGCAGGTCGCGAAGTTCGAGGACGGCTACCGGTCCCGGTGGGAGGCCGACCATCCGCTGGGATACGCCGAACACCGCCGCGCCTTCGGCCGGGAGGGGACGTACGGGAAATGGATCCGCCGCCACTCCGCCGTGATCCGGATCGACGGGGCGCTCTTCCTCCACGGTGGGCTTTCCCCCAAGTACGCGGACTGGAGCATCCGCAAGATCAACGAGGCGATACGCGAGGAACTCGGAGACTTCGAGAAGCTGGCGAAAGGGATCACGATGGATGAGGAAGGCCCCCTCTGGTATCGCGGCCTGGCCCAGGGGGACGAGAAGGCCCTGGCCCCCCACGTTGCCACCCTACTGAAGGGCAACGGCGTCGAGCGGATCGTGATCGGCCACACCTTCACGGAAGGCGCGGTGATCCCGCGATTCGCGGGGAAGGTGCTCCAGATCGATGTGGGCCTGGCGCGACTCTACGACCCCAAGCTCCGGATGGCCTGCCTCCTGATCGAAAAGGGGAAGGCCAGCGCCCTGCACCGCGGGAAGCGACTCGAGCTTCCTTCGGATCCGGACCGCGACCTCCTGCGATACCTCAGGGAGGCCGCGGCGCTCGACCCTCAACCTTCCCCGCTGGGAAGAAGGATCGCCGAGCTCGAAGCCCGGATGGCCGTCCCCTCCGAAAAGTGACCCCCAGTCCCGACTCCTGAGCGCCCGCATTACGCTTGACAATGTTTGGAGGGCTGCGGAAGATAGCCCCCGATGACGCGCGACGCGAAGGGTTGACCGCCCGGTCCCGAGTGCTTCGTGGGAGCGGAAGGGCACCTGGTGGGCTCCCCGGGCTTCAAACCCGTGGTACCGGTCACAAGCTGGTAGGTGGGTTCGATTCCCATGCGCTCCCGCCACCTCGACTCCGCGGCGCCTGGCGCCGCTGCGCTCGGTGCAAGCACGAGCCGGAGTGGGGTGTGCGAGCCGAACCATGAAGCCCGGGACCGCGCGGCCGCGGAAGACGGCGTCGCTTACCCCCTTGTGAGGATGCAGAATGGCTGACCCCGGGAAGTGCGGCGCCTGCGGACAGCCGCTGCCCGCGGGCGGGGCGGCCGACCGCAAGCCCCCCACCGCCCGGTTCAAGGCCGGCCTCGAGGACGTCGTCGCCGGCACCTCCAGCATCTGCCTCGTCGACGGGATCGAGGGCCGCCTCCTCTACCGCGGCTACGACATCCGCGAGCTCGCCGACCGCTCCACCTTCGCCGAAGTCGCCTACCTCCTCTGGTACGGCCGACTCCCCGGCCGGCGCGAGTTCGACATCTTCCTCGCCGAGTTCCGAGGCGCCATCGAGCTGCCCGAAGAGACCGGCATGATCCTCCGCCTCTTCCCCCGACACGCCACCCCCATGGAGGTCCTCCGCACCGCCGTCAGCTCCCTCGGCCACTACGACCCCGACAGCGGCAACACCTCCCACGACGCCTGCCTCCGCAAGGCCATCCGCCTCACCGCCCGCATCGGATCCATCGTCACCGCCCACGAGCGCCTCCGCCAGGGACAGGAGCCCATCAAGCCCATCCCCGGCCAATCCATCGCCTTCAACTTCCTCTACACCCTCACGGGCGTGAAGCCCGAACCCTTCCTCGAGAAGATCTTCGACATCTGCCTCATCCTCCACGCCGACCACGAGCTCAACGCCTCCACCTTCTCCGCCCGCGTCACCGCCGCCACCATGTCCGACATGTACTCCTCCGTGACCTCCGCCATCGGCACCCTCAAGGGCCCCCTGCACGGCGGCGCCAACGAGCAGGTCATGAAGATGCTGCTCGAGGTGGGCGAGCCCGCGCGCGCGCAGGCCTGGGTCAGGGACGCCCTCGCCCGCAAGGTCAAGATCGCCGGCTTCGGCCACCGCGTCTACCGCACCGAGGATCCCCGCGCCACCTCCCTCCGCGGATACGCCGAGAAGCTGGGGAAGCACGTGGGGAACTCGAAGTGGTACGACATCTCCCGCGTCGTCGAGAAGGAGATGCTGGACTACACCCAACGCGAGGGAAAGCAGATCTACCCCAACGTCGACTTCTACTCCGCCTCCGTCTACTACTCCATGGGGATCCCCCTCCAGCTCTTCACCCCCATCTTCGCCATGAGCCGGATCAGCGGCTGGACCGCCCACATCCTCGAGCAGTGGGCCAACAACCGCCTGATCCGCCCGCGCGCCGAATACACGGGGCCCCTCCGGCTCCCCTACGTCCCGCTCGAGGAACGCGGGTAGAGTTCCCCCGGCACGACGTACCGATGATCCTCTGGCCGCTCGGCGACGAGTACCCCCTCAAGCGGAAGCCCTTCGCCACCGCCGGGTTCATCGCGCTCAACATCGTGGGGTTCCTCGTCTCGCTCGTCCCGGAATACCGCGACCCGCTCTCCGAACCCGACTGGCTCATGGGCGGCTTCCTCTCCTCGTTCGTCTACCACGCCCACGTGTGGCACCTCGCGGCGAACCTCGTCTACCTCTGGACCTTCGGCTCCCGGATCGAGGACGACCTCGGCCCCCTCC
>JAHFOZ010000587.1 GCA_023261405.1 Planctomycetota bacterium | reverse complement strand
CCCACCCCCACGGAGATCCTCCGGAAGAAGGCGGAGGTCTCCGAGAGTTTCTTGCTGGCCGCGAGAGCGGCGCGGATTCGCGAGAACTGCTGGTCGGTCTGGGTGAGCAGGTCGCCGAGGCCGGGATCGTCGTACACGTAGACGTACTTGATCTGGAACGGTCGGATGTAGGCGATCGAGGCCGCCACCTCGAGGTCGCTGTCGCCCATCTGTACCACCACGCCCGCGAAGGAGGGCGTGATGGGCGGGTCCAGGAGCCCCTGCTCCGGGTCGCCCTCGACCGTGTCGGGGATGACGACGCCCACGTCATCGAACTCATACTGGGTGAAGCTCTGGTAGGTGATGGAGAGCTGCGAGGGCTGGGTGGCCGTTCCCGCGGGGTTGGTCCAGATGGCGACCGGGTCGTCCCCGAAGGCGGTGTAGCTCCCGCCCATGGCCTTGGCGCGGGATCCCACCTGGAAGTCCTGGGCGGCCAGCGCGGCGGGACACAGCAGCAGGGCCAGGGCGGCGGCGACGCGGATCATGGTCCCTCTCTCACGCGGATCGAGTCCTTGTCCTTCCAGTCGCCCTCCAGCAGGTAGGAACGTCCGTCCTGGAGGTCCTTGAGCGGCAGGTCGAGCGAGCCGAATTCGGGATGCCGGAGTTCGAGGCGGCCATCGCCGATCTCGAGGTCGCGCAGGAGGAGGGGCGTGCAGCGGTCCTCCTCGGGGAGGTGCGCGACGGGCGCGCCATGGATCGTGGCCCAGGGATGGACCTGGACCGTGAGGATGCACGTGCCCCGCCAGGCGAGGATCCGGTCGGCCGGCGCCACGGGCCGCCCGGCCATCTCCAGCCACTCGCGCATCTTCCGCACGCGGTCCCTCGAGCGGAGCCACTGGTCGCGGGGCAGCGTCTCGAGGAAGAGCAGGAGGTTCCGGTGCTCCGCGTCCACGAGGACGTTCACGTCCTCCTTGTGCTCGGGGAATTCGCGCGTGGCCCGCTCGAGGACCGCCGCGGCGGCCGGGCGTTCGAAGATCTCGATCGCCAGGGCGCGGCGGAGGTCCGCCTGGGTGGAGACCCAGCGCCCGAGCCGGTCGGCGTCGCCGCGGGAGGGCGCGGGGTCGGGGCCGGGGCGCCGGAGGAAGAGGATCGCGGCGGTCACGAGCGCGGCACCGAGGGCGACGGTGAGCAGGTGGCTGCGCAGGCGGCCGATCCGGCGGATCATGCGGTAGGTCAGGGTGGAGCCGCGGGCGCGGATGGGCTCGTTCTGGAGGAAGCGGGTGAGGTCCTCGGCCATGTGGCGCGCCGTGGCATAGCGCCGGTCCTTGGCGCGCGCCATGGCCTTCTCGACGATCGCCTCGAGTTCCCAGGGGATCGTGGGATCAATCTTCCGCAGGGGGAGGGGGTCGGTCGTGATGATCTTGATGAGGATGTCGGTCACCGTCTCCCCGTCGAAGGGCTTCTGCCCCGAGAGGAGGACGTAGAGCGAGGCGCCGAGGGCGTAGACATCGCTGCGGGCCTCGATCTCCTGCGTATGGCCCGAGGCCTGCTCGGGGGGCATGTAGCTGGGCGTGCCGAGGATCATCCCGCTGATGGTGCCGCTCTTGGGCGCGGCATTGAGCTTGGCGAGGCCGAAGTCCATGACGTAGACGCGCCCCTCCTTGTCGATCATGAGATTGGGCGGCTTGAGGTCCCGGTGGATCACGCCGTGCTCATGGGCGTAGTGGCCCGCGAGGGCGGCGTCGCGGATCCAGCGGCAAACTTCGCGGACATCGCGGCCGGGGCCCAGGCGCTCCAAGGCGTCTTCGGCGGTCCGCCCGTCGATGAACTGCATGGCGATGAAGTAGCGGCCCTCCACCTCGCCCACCTCGTACACGGAGGCGATGTTGGGGTGGGAGAGCCTTCCGGCCCCCTGGGCTTCCGCGTAGAGGCGGCGGATCTCCTCCTCGCCCACCGTGCGGGGGAACTTGAGGGCCACCGTGCGCTGCATCACGGTGTCCCACGCGCGGAAGACCTCGCCCATGCCGCCCGAGCCGAGCCGGTCCATCAGGATGTAGTGCGAGAAGCGCTTCTGGGGGTCCGCGGAGGCCGCCTGCACCTCCTCGGGGAGGGCGCCGGCGAAGATGCGGACGGAGGGTGCTTCGGAGGACTTCTTCACGCCGAGGACCCCCGAGCAGTTCTTGCACCTCGGCTGCTTGAGGGCGGACTCGAGGGAAAGGGTGAAGTCGGTCTTGCAGGAGGGGCAGCTCATGGCCACCTGCGCGCGGATCATCGTGCTGCCTTCCTTCAGGGGCGGGGAAGGGACCTGCGCCAGTTCGCGCAGACGTTCCTCCGTGATGAAGCCCTTCTCGATGGCGACCCGGTGCAGGGAGGAGGCCCCGGCGCCGCGCTGCGCGCGCTTCTCCTCCCAGGCGCGCAGGCATTCCTCGATCTGCGCGTCGCTCAGGACGCCCCTCTGGACGGCCAGAAGCAGCAGCTCAAGATCGTCCCAGCGTGTGGTGCTCAATTCCCTCCCCTGTGGGGCGACAGAAGCCCCTGACTATCTTAGCTTCCGCAGGAGGGAATATCGTCCGGGCGCCGCAGAAAATGCGGCGGGGCCATGGAAAATGGAACCTGGCGGGGCCGCTATTGCTTCAGCTTCGGGTAGTCGAGGAGCACGAACATCGAGGGGAGCGTCGTGAGGGAGGCGAACAGCCCCATCAGGATCGCCAGCCCGGTGAAGAGCCCGAAGTAGAAGGTCGGGACGAAGTTCGAGAGCATCAGCATCACGAAGCCGGCGAAGACGATCGACGTCGCGATGAGGATGGCGCGGCCGATCGTCGCGTGGGAGCGCCGCACCGCCTC
>JAHFOZ010000171.1 GCA_023261405.1 Planctomycetota bacterium | reverse complement strand
GAAGGATCCATGGACGATTGGGGCGGGGCCCTCCGTTTGCCCATAATGGGTGTTTGACAGGGACTCAGTTTTTCACTACAGTGGCCCCGTGACCGCCGCGCAGAAGCCCCGGGCGCACTCTCGGAGCAAGATCAGCGGCGTGGACGTGTTCTGCTATCGCGCCGCTTTGAGCACGGTGCCCCGCATCCGCAAGAACATCGGCGTCGAGGTGCTGGACATCTCCCCGGGGGGGGCCCGCATCGAGGTGAACGAGTCCCTCAAGGAGGGCGAGACCGTCACCGTGGAGGTCAAGGACTACGCCACGGGCGAATCGTTCCGCGCCCAGGGGGAGGTGCGCTGGGCCGGGATGCGAAAGGGCCCGGCCGGGACCGTCCACTACCTCGGGTTGCAGTTCCGGGACATCTACACTCCCGTCGACCGGCGCGAACGGTTCACCGGCGCGGGCCGCGACGAGGCCGCCTCGCAGACCCCGCGTGCCTCGCTCGTGCGCCCCTCCTCCGGAGGATCCGAGAAGCGCGTGGCCTCCCGCTTCATTCTGGACGACTACGTCGTGACGTGCATCCGCCCGCAGGGGCTCTCGCCCGGTGGGCTCAAGCGGAACTCGGCCCGCCAGCTCCTGGACCTCAGCCTGACCGGCGCCCAGCTGTCCGTCTTCGAAATGATCGAGCCCTCGGAGACGGTGAGCTTCACCCTCCACGTCCAGAAGTTCTCCGAGTCCCTCCAGATACCGTCCCGGGTCCGCTGGTGCCGCCCCGAATCGAACGTCGCCGGCGGCTACTACCTCGTCGGCCTCCAGTTCACCCACCTGACTCCCGACGTGAAGAAGAAGATCGAGTTCTTCCGGAAGTGGTTCTCCTCCGCCGGCAAGAAGTGACCCCGTCGTCACGCCGTTGAGGTGCGGTCAACGGTTCAGCGCCGCAGATTCGTCAACACGCCGATTCGTCGACCGCGCTACTGCTTCCGGCGCACCGCCTCGAACAGCTCGTGGACGTCCTTGGCGGTCTTGACTTCCTTCCACCCGAACGCGTAGTGCTCCTTGCCCTTCATCGCCTCGGTGAAGAGGCGAACGAAGTAGATCTTCCCGGCCTGGAAGGTGTCGGTCTTCGTCAGCTCGCCGAACCCGAACTTCACCGGGTTCCCCTTGGCGAAGCGCAGTTCCACGGAGTCGCCTTCGATCACCCACTCCTTGATCTCGGAGGGCTTCCACGTGTCCTTGGGGGCCATGCAGGTGATGGTTTCCGCCGTGGGCAGGAGCGCGCGGAGCTCCTTCACCGCATACTCCCGGGGGATGTTCTCCGACCCCTCGATGTCGCCCCCCTGTACGATATGCTTCTTCTTGCAGGAACTCGTCCCCAGGGCGAGCACGGCGACGGCCACGGCGAGCCAGCGTACGATCATCGATCCTTCCTTCAAAAGCATCCTATCGGAACCGCCGCACTTCGTCGCCTTCGCGCAGGGTGGCCACGTCCCGGGTCACCTGCGCGGCCCCGTGCGGATAGGTCTCGTCTTCGGCGCACACCTGCAGGATCCGCCCCCGCGCGTGCTCGGCCCCGTCCCGGTACACGACGACCTCCTCGCCGGGCACGAGCTCCAGCCCCGGCTCGAGTTTCACGAAGACCCCGTACACGCGGTGAACCAGCTGGACCCAGCCGATCCGCTCCGATTCCCGGGGCGGATGGACCGCGCCCCCCGCGTCCGCCAGCAGCTCCACCGAGTGCAGCACCGCTCCGCTCTTCGGGTCCAGCGTCTCGATCGTGACGCGCCCCGCGGGGATCGTCAGCGTCAGCGCCTCGTCCGCCTTCGCGGGCAGCTCGGCCAGCACCTTTCCCCCGGCCGTCACCCGGACCACGCCGCCGGACGTCTTCACCCGGACTTGCGAGGGCGGCCCCGGGACCGCCTCGCTGACCTTGGCCGCGGGAGGCCGCGCCGGATCCGCCGGCCTCGCCACCGCGGGGGCCGGAACCCGGAGCACGACGGGTGCCCTCCAGTCCGCCTTCAGCCCGGCCATCGCGAAATCCGGGGACCCCGGCCGCGTGGCCAGCAGGTGGACCGTACCCCCGACCGGCACCCGGGCGAACTTCGCGGAGCCGTGGATGTCCGCGATGGCCCGGAACGCCGCCTCGGCCCCGCCCTGTGCGTTCCCGGCCTTCTCCGCCGTCTTCTTCGCCGCCGCCGCGACCTTCTCGAGCGGGGAGGTCGCGAGTTCCCGGAGCCGGTTCGCCGCGAGCGGCGCCTCGTCGTCCGCGAGGCCCTCCAGGGCCTTGAGGAGCGTTGCCTCGTTCTCGCTCCAGAGCCGGATCAGCGTCCCCGCGTCCTTCACCCCCTCGGGGACGCGAAGGAGCAGCACCAGCGCGCCCGGCACGGCGCCCTCCAGGGACACCGCCCCCGATCGCGGAGTGAGCTTCACTTCGAGAAGCGCGGGCTTCTTCCGATCCGTGGCCACCGTTCGGTAAAGGGGCTCGTATCCCTCCAGCGTCAGCACCACGTCCTGCGTCCCGCGCCGAAGGAAGCTCTCGGGGATGTCGCAGGGCGTAACCCAGGTGCGGTCGTGCTTGTTCACGCGCACGGTGGCGCCCCCGGGCTCGGAGCGCACCGTGAGCGCACCCGTCCCCTCCTGGACCGGAGACGGCTCGGGCGCGGCCTCCGACCTCAGGCACCCGCAGAGAATGGACGTCGAAAGGATCGCGAGAATTCCGCTCTTCATGGCTGCCACCTCATCCCACCGGCTATTTCTTCAGCCTCCGGACGTCGTCGCCTTTCTGAGCCGTACCCTTCAGGGGCTTGCAGACCGCCGACCCGGCGGGGTATTTCGGTTCCGGCTTGCCGACCGTGTCCACCACGATCTCCGCGACCGCCTCCCCGTTCCGGACGGCCTCGAGCACGTCGCCGGGGGACACCGTCCCCTCCGCGTCCAGCTTCACGAAGATCCCGTACTTCACGTGAATGTCGTGGAGCGTTCCCAGTCGTTCGGGCGCCTTCAGGTATTCGGGCTCGGCAACGGGCTTGGCGGCCAGTTTCAACGTCACGGTCTTCGCCTCGCCCGCGCGCTCGAACTTGATCGCGACTTCCAGGCCCGCGCCCGCGTCGCGCTCCGTGGCGGCCAGATCCGCGGACGTCCGGACCGGCGTGCCCCCGACGTCCGTGATGAGGTCGCCGAGCCGGAGCCCCGCCCCCTCGGCCGGATATCCCTTGGCGAGGGCGTCGATACGGACGCCCTTGCCGCCGGCCTCCGAGCCGATGGCCCCGAGGAAGCCCGGCATCTTCTCCACCGGGGGCGGGGGTCTCCTCAGGGGGAGGAGAGCCTGGGTGACGGTCTCCAGCCGTTCGGGCAGCCCGGGGTATCCGCGCGCCGCGGTGATCACCGCGCCTTCGACCTCCGCTGCGGGGACGACCTTGTCCTTCACCATCCGTTCAAGCCACTCCACCGCCTCGTACGGTCGCTTCATTTTCGCGTGCATGTGGGCCAGCGAGGACGCGGCCGATGTGCGGACCTGCGCGGTCCCGTTCTTCGCCGCGTAGGCCTCCACCAGCAGCGGGATCGCCTCGTGCGCCACCCGCTTCCATGAGTCCCGGACGTACTGCAGGAGGTCGCCCGGGATGGCCTTGCCGTCCTTCTCGGCCGCGTCCACCCAGCCGCGGTACAGGATCCGGATCCTCTCCGGAAGTTTCGACCGCTCGGCCTCCTCGGATCCCGGATAGTCCGGCTCCTCCAGCACTTTCGTATACCCCCGCACCGCGGATTCGGTGTCACGCTCCCTCTCCGCCGCCTGCGCGAAGTGCAGGTGGATGTTCCCCGTGAGCTCGAACCTCTCGCCCGCCTGGATGGGGAGCGTGAACTCCTTCAGGACCGGCGCGTTGGCCGCGGGCGAGTAGCGGAGGAGGAGCGGGCCCGCGGGGGCCTTGAGCGGCGGCCCGTTCGGGAGGAGCTGGCCCACGGCCGTCCCGTCGGCCAGGAGCAGCGTGAAGTGTCCCAGCGCCGGGCGGGTCTTCACCGCCACCATCGCAAGCACGGTCATGTCGGCGCGGACGATGCGCTCCTGGAGAGGGTCGGGGCGGAGATCGTCAGAGACGTAGTCCATCGTGGAGGAGGACGTGCCGAGGAGACGGTACGTCCGCGTCACGGCGGCGCTCCCGAGGGTGGCTGTCCCGTCCGCCCCCGCCTGCAGCGCATGCTCGGGCTTCACCTGCACGGGGGTGGGGGCCGCCGCCGCCAGTTTCGCGGCCTTCTCCCGGAGCTTCGGCTCCGGCCGCTTCGAGAGTTCCCGGAGGCGGTCCACGGCCAGCTTGGCGTCGTCGGGGGCGAGTTTGTCGAGGGCCGCTTCGAGCGACTCCCCGTTCTCGCTCCACAGGCCCAGGAGCGCCGGGACGTTTTTCACGCCCGCGGGCAGCGCGAAGACGAGGATCGTTGAACGAGGCGCCGCGCCCCGCACGACGAGCCTCCCCGTCAGGGGTTCGAGGAGGATCGGGGGCGGCTTCTGGAGCTGCTCGCCCAGGGGGAAGGACCGCGTCTGGCCCTGGTGGCCCGCGAGTTCGAGGTCGAACTGGAGTACGCCCTCGCGAACCTGGTCGCGGTACACCAGGAACGGGGTGACGCCCCCGGCGTCCTTCCCGTACAGCAGGACCTTGGCGCCTGGGGGCTGCGACGTGATCACGAACGCCTCGGCGCGCGCCGCGGGCTTGAGCTTCCTCTCGAGAGTCTCTTTCGCGGCGCCCTCGCGGATCGTGACATCGGCCTTCTCCGCCTGGTAGCCCGCCTTGCTGAACTCCACCGTGTAGGTCCCGGGTTTCAGGTCGCGGCTGTTGAGCGTCACGGGCGTGGTGAAGCGGTCGATGCCGGGGATCACGACCTCCGCGCCCGGCGGCTCGCTCCGGATCTCGAGCACCTCGTGGAAAGACGGGGGCGGAGGGGGAGGGTTCTCCTCGGGGAGCAGTTTCTCGTTGAGGACGACCCTGCGGCTGCCGCTGAAGTCGGCCCGAAGTTCGATGCTCTTGTGGCCCGCGAGGGACAGGGTCACCTTCGCGGGGCTGCCGTTGAGCTCGGACGCCAGGATCTCCGCCGGCGTGGTCCAGGTGCGCGTCACGCCTTCCACGGCGAGCAGGGCCCCGGGAGGGGACGTGCGGGCCGAGATCGCCGTGAAATCCGGCGGAGGCTGCTGCACCTTGATCCAGGCCGCGACGCCGCCGGCCGCCACCAGGACCGCGATGACCGCCGCGAAGAGCCCGCCCCTGGAATTGCGAGGGGCCTCCACCGTGGGCGCGGTGGGATGGCGCAGGACCGTGCCGGCCGTTGCCCGGGTCCGGCCCGAGCCGATCTGGATCGTCTTCCCGGCGTCTGGGGCCTCGCCCTGCAGCCAGCGCCCGAGGTCGGCCGCGAGGCGGGAGGCCGAGGGGTAGCGGTTCTCGGGTTTCACCTCCATGGCCTTGAGGATGATCGCCTCGAGGTTCGGGTCCACCTGCGGGTTGATCTGCGAGGGGGGCACGGGCGATCCCTGGGTCACCTTCATGAGGACCTGCACGGGCGTGTTGGCCTCGAAGGGGGCGCGCTCCGTGACGAGGGTGTAGAGCGTGGCGGCGAGCGAGTAGACGTCGCTCCGGGCGTCGCAGGTCCGGCCCTCGGCCTGCTCGGGGGCCATGTAGGCCGGCGTCCCCATGATCTGCCCCTCGGTCGTGAGGGTGTTGCCGCGGCTGGCGATCCGGGCGAGGCCGAAGTCCATCACGAAGGTCCGGCGCGCCGTCTCGGAGGGGCTCGTGCCGCTCTTCTCCTGCGTGACCATGATGTTGTGCGGCTTGATGTCGCGGTGGACCACGTCGCGCGCGTGGGCGTAGTCCACGGCCAGGGCGGCCTCCCGGACGGTCTGCGCCGCCTCGCGCACGGTGAACTTCGTCTTGTTGGTCGTGGTGCCGTCCACGAACTGCATCGTGATGTAGAGCTTGCCCTCGTGCTCGCCCACTTCGTAGATGGCGGTGATGTTCGGGTGGCTCAGGTTGGCGGCGATCTTCGCCTCGCGGACGAAGCGCTCCGAGGACTCCTGCGAATCGCTGTGCAGGAACTTGAGGGCCACCACGCGCTCGAGGTCGGCCTGCCAGGCCTTGTAGACCACGCCGAAGCCGCCGCGGCCGAGTTCCTCCATGAGGGCGAACTTCCCGAAGAGGAGGGAGGCGCTGCAGCGGGAACAGCCGTACTTCTGTCCCGGCTGGTATTTCTCCAGGACGGTCTTCGCCCCGCAGGTCGGGCAGGACAGGTTTATTTTCTGGGAGCTCTGAATAGGGTCCTCGAGTCTTCGGGGCCGGTCAAGGGACCACCATATAATAAACGGATTCGCGGTTCAACGGCGCCGAATCCCGGGCGTCCCTCAGGCAGCCGGACCCTCAAGGGCCAGCAGTCCCGCGGTCCCCTCTTCGCTGAGGCAGAGCGCGGCTCGCGCCGGCGGCACCGCCCCGTTGGGGGAGTGGAGCAGGAGGAGGAAGGGGTCGAGGGCGAACGCCTCGGGGCGCGCCGTCTCCGGGGGGATGAGGAATTTCGCGTCGGCCCCGAGCGCCTCGCGCATCGCCTCGAGGCCGGGGCCTGTGGCGAGACAGAAGGTGGAAGGGTAGACCCGGACCGCGCCGGGGTGGGCCTGGCGGTACTCCTGCCAGAGGCTCCGGAGCGCCTTCACCTGGCGTCCGTGGCTCCGTCCCGCGCAGCGGGACCCGGCGAAGGCGAGCCCTGCGCCCGCCCCGGGTTCGCGCTTGAGGAGGAGCGCCATGCTCCCCCGGAGCGTGCGGAACTCGGGCACCCGTTCCCCCCGCCGGAAGGGGGCATAGACGGCGTTGTACGCCACGCCGGTCAGGGGCGTGGGGAAGCTCAAGGCAACCACCAGGCCCGCGTCGGTGACCCCGGCGTCGATGTCCTCGGCGGCGGCGGCCACGGCCTGCAGGCCCGCGCTGCGCGTGCCGATGAACGTGGCGATCGTTCCCGTGAAGCCGAGGGTCAGGGAGAGGTGGGTCGCCGCGTTGTTCGCCACGGACTCGGAGAAGTACAGCGGGCTGGCGAAGCGCGGGCCGTCGCGCCAGGTGCTGTCGATGAACGCGGTGCAGTACTCGAGGGAGCCGCGCTGCTGGCCCACGTAGACGCCCATGCGGTCGCGCGGGCCGGGATGCCAGCGCGAGAGCGCCTCGGAGGCCGCGAGCACGGCGGCCTTGCTGTCCTCGCTCGCGCGGCGGAGGCTGTTGGGCGTCGGGAAGCGCTCGTCGAGCCTGGCGAGCCCGTCGGGCGAGGTGGACACCAGGAACCGGGCGCGGAGGGAGAGCGTCACGCGTCCTCCCCGTCCCAGCGGCGCGTGAGAAGGACGCCGTTGGCGCCGCCGAAGCCGAGGGAGTTGTTCATGGCAATCCGCGGGCTGCCTTCCGGTCGGCGGACGAGGTTGACGGGACAGGCGGGGTCCTGCTCCGTGAGGTTGGCCTGCGGCGGGAGGAAGCCGCGCTCGAGGGCCAGGAGGCAGAAGCATTCCTCCACCGCGCCCGCCGCGCCCAGCGTGTGGCCCACGAGGGCCTTGGTGGAGCTCACGGGGACCTTGCGTCCGGCGACCTCGCCCAAGGCCGCGACGATCCCCCGCGCCTCCGCCGCGTCGTTCGCCGGAGTGGCGGTGCCGTGGGCGTTGATGTAATCGACCTCCTCCGGTCTGATCTCCGCCGACTCCAGGCACTGCGCGATGGCGCGCGCGATCCCAAGCCCCTGCGGCTCGGGGTGGGTCTGGTGGTAGGCGTCCACCGATTCACCGTATCCGATGATCTCGCCGTGGATCGTCGCGCCCCGGCGGCGGGCGGAGTCGAGACTCTCCAGGACGAGCACGCCCGCCCCGTCCCCGAGGAAGAATCCGGAGCGGTCCTTGTCGAAGGGGGAACAGGCGCGGGGGGAGAGCGCCCCCAGCGAATCGAAGCCGAGATGGATGAAGCGCGAGAGACAGTCGTAGCCTCCGGCGATCCCGGTCTCGCAGGCGCCGCGGCGGATGCGGCGGAAGAGACGGCCGATCGCGCTCACGCCGGTGGCGCAGGCGTTCGAGATGAAGGAAGGGTCGAACGTGAGCTCCAGGAGTTCGGCGATCGAGGCCAGCTGCCCCCCGGCGCCCACGTTGAGGAGGCGGCGCGGGGGTACGCGGGCGTGTGTGGCGCGGGTGTGCTGCTCGTACCACTGCTCGCCCTGCCAGAACCCCTCGAGGGTGGTGCCGAGTCCGGCGGGCAGGGGGGATTTCGGGGCGAGGCGGGCGTCGTCGAGCGCGCCGGCGACGGCCCAGAGGATGAGGCGCGTATCCACGTGGAGTCCGCGGAGCCGCCGGGCGGGCCAGCGGGTCTCGAGGAGGGCGTCGAGGCGCCGCTCGTCGCACTCTCCGCCCGTGGAGTTCTTGAAGCCCGCGGAGGCGAAGCGGCGGATGGGGGCGGCCCCGGAGCGTCCCTCGCGGAGCGCGGGCTCGTGGTCGTCGTGGTTGAAGCCGAGCGACGTGGCGTAGGCGAGGCCCGTGACGACCACGCGGCTCACGGTGGATCGTGCCAGATGGGCATGAAGCTGAACCAGACGTGGAGGTTGGGGGCGACGAACTTCTCGAGGACGGCGACGAAGCGGCGCATGGCTTCGCGCTCGGCCTCCTCCGGGTCGCCCGGGCCGACCTCGATGGGGTCGCACATCGTGGCGGTGTAGTCCAGGTCGCGCTCGTAAACGCAGAAAGCGGGGAAGAGGGGAACCTGGGCGAGGCGCGCGATGCGGACGGGTCCCAGGGGGAACCGCGCGATCCGGCCGAAGAAGGGGAGGTCCATCCAGCGGCTGTCCCAGGGACGGTCGGCCAGCATGGCCACCGCCTCGCCGCTGCGCAGGGCGCGCACGACCTCCAGGGTGGAGTAGGGGTCGCCGTCGATGTAAATGGGCCCCACGCTGCCGCGGCCCCAGACGCGGCGGTCCATGACGTCGCCCGCGTGGTTGTGGTAGATGACGGCGCGGATCGGGATTCCCAGGCGTCCCACCGCCACGCCGCCGCCGTACCAGTTCCCGAGATGGCCGGAGGCGAGGATGGTCCCTCGTCCCTCCCTCCGCGCGCGGGTGAAGGCGTCCCAGTTGCCCTCCATCCGGATATGGACGATGTCGTCGAAGCGCCGCACGCCCGCGAGGACCGAGAGGTCGGCGAACCAGCGGCCGCGGTTGATGAAGATCTTGTAGGTCAGGTCCTGCACCGTGCGCTCGAGGGCGGCGGGGTCGAGGCCGGGTCGGCTGTGGCGCAGGACCTGCCGGAGGTTCTCCGAGAGGGGCCCCGTGACCTTCTTGCCCACGCGGTAGGCGATCTCGCTGACGCCGCGGGTCATGCCGTAGCCCACCGCGAGCGGGAAGTTGTCGAGCATCCACTGGCCGAATCCGTAGACGGGACGGAGGTTGAGGAAGTGGCGGCTGTTGTTCCAGAGGGATGCGGTTTTCACGGCGTCTTGCCGCTGGCCCTGATGAAGTCCGCGATGGTGTTCACCGACTGGAGGACTTTCTGGCCGGTCTCGCGATCGGGGATGGTGACGCCGTAGGCGCGTTCCAGGTTGACGACGATCTCGAGGACGTCGATCGAGTCCAGGCCGGGCCCGTTCTTCGGGTCGAAGAGCGTCTGGTCGTCCCGGATCTCCGAGGGTGGGACCTTGAGCCGCGCGCACTGGACGATGAGGGCCTTCAGGGCCTCCTTGAGGGCGCGGTCGTCGGTCGGCATCCGGTGAAAAGGTACCGTCCCCGCCCGTCGGCGTCCACCGAAACCGTGGTCACTTGCCGCCGCGGCCGGGCAGGGTGAGGACGCGGGTGCCTTCGGGCAGCTTGAGCTGGAAGGCGTCGGCCGGGAGTTCGGGGTTGAGCGCGAGGTCGCTGAGTTCGAAGCGGGTCTCGTCGCCGTCGGCATCGACGTAGGTGATGCGCTTGAGGGCCGAGTCGGCCTCGGAGAGCGTGAGGGAGAGGCGGGTCATGTGGCGGCGGACCTTCTCGTCGGCGGGTTCGAGCTTCACGTCGATCTCCCCGGCGGCCGACTCGCCGCGGCGGATGGCGAAGGTCTTCCCGATCTCGGCGGTCCTGGGCTGGAAGATCATGAGGAGCCGCGCGGCGGCCTCGTCCTTCTCGAACTCGAGGCGCTCGA
>JAHFOZ010000170.1 GCA_023261405.1 Planctomycetota bacterium | reverse complement strand
TGCTTCAAGGAGACCGCCATCCCCGTCGGGACCCCCCTCTTCGTCGTGGGCCAGGCCCGCGAACGTCGCGACACGGTGGCCCCCGAAATCGCCGCCGACGCGCGCGCCCCCATGTTCCTCATCACCGTCCGGAACGAGCGGCAGGTGGCGGGCGGCTACACGGGCTGGTCGTGGTTCCTCGGGATCCTCGGCCTGGGACTCCTGATCGCAAGCTTCCTCGTGGCCGACGCGGTCGGCGATCGGCGGACGCCCCGCTTCTTCCCCGACCAGGCGATCGCCACGGTCGGCCTCTCGATCGTCTCCTATCTCGCCGCCGCCTGGATCGGCTGGGTCTGGATGGTCTACAACGCCATGGTCAACCTCCGCCAGCGCGTGCGGCAGGCCTGGTCGCTCGTGGACATCCAGCTCAAGCGGCGGAACGATCTCATCCCCAACCTCCTCCGCGCCGTGGAGGGACTCCGCGACCACGAGCGCACGCTCCAGACCGAGATCGCCGCCCTGCGCTCGCAGCTCGAGGCCACCCCGCCCGGCGACCCCGGCCCCGACCCGCAGGCGATCCTCCCGAAGCTCCGCGTCATCTCGGAACGCTACCCGGAGCTCAAGGCGCAGGAGGCCTTCCTCAGCCTGCAGGAGGAACTCTCCAGGACCGAGCAGCGCATCGCGCTCGCGCGCGCCTACTTCAACGACATCGCCACGTTCTTCAACACGCGCATCGAGGTGGTCCCCGACGCCTGGGTGGCCGGCCTCGCGCGGATGGGGCCGCGGAAGCTGCTCGAAGCGGCGGACTTCGAGCGCGCCCCCGTCCCCGTCCGATTTGAGAAGGACCCCGCATGACGGAGCGCGAATTCGGCGTCCCCATCCCGGGCCGCGTCCTCCCCGGGGAGCGCTGGACGAAGACCGGCCATCGCGACAGCGGCCGGTCCTTCGATTGGACCGGCGTCTTCGGCCGCGACGCCGTGCGGGTGGTTGATCTCGGCTGCGGCAACGGCCGCTACCTCATCGGGTCGGCCCTTGCGCGGCCAGGGCACGACCATCTGGGCATCGACCTCGTGCAGCGGGCGATCGACTTCGCCGCCCACCGAGCAAACCAGCGCGGGCTCGCCAACGTGCGCTTCGTCACGGCCGACGCGGTGAAATGGCTCCACGAGCGGTTGACCCCGGACTCGGTGGACGAGGTTCACATCTATCATCCCCAGCCGTATTACGAATCCGACGCCGCCGAGCGACGGATGCTCACGCCGCCCTTCCTCGAGCGGACCTGGAGCGTACTCCGGAAGGGCGGCCTCCTCGTCCTCCAGACCGACAACAAGTCCTACTGGGGCTACCTCCTCGAAGCGGTGCGGCGGCACTTCGAACCCCAGGTCCTCCCCGGCCCCTGGCCCGACGCGCCGAAAGGGCGGACGCGCCGGGAGATCCTCGCCCGACAGAAGGGACTCGTAGTCTGGAGGATGGCCGCCCGGCGCCTTGGCGTCCCGCGCGACGTCGCGGTCCCGCGGCCGGACTTCGACGCCAACCGCCCCCGCTTCCGGAGCGACCGGCGGCCCGGCCGGCGCGTTTAGTCTCCCGATGCACGCCTCCAGGCGGCGCTCGATCCGCTGAAACAGCGCCTCACCTCGGGGTATACTTTACATCGAAGGCCATTCCCCCGGAGGCCCCATGACTTTCGTCCTGCTGCTCCTGCTGTCGGCCCCCGTCCAGGACAAGAAGCCCGCCCCGCCGACGCTCCAGGAGGAACTGGACCGGCTCGGATTCTCCGAGGCCGACCTCGCGCAGCTCAAGCGCGACAAGCTTTTCCTCGGGAAGGAGTCCTTCAAGCAGTCGTTCAGCGCCTACATCGACGCCCGTCTCCCCGTCTTCATCACGTCCGACTCGCTCCTCAACGGCTTCCACGTCCTCTTCGCGGAATCCGTGAGCCGGCTCGAGGAGCAGAACGCGCGGCGCCTGCCGGCCATCCTCCGCTTCATCCACGACAATCTCGCCTCGTTGGAGCCCAAAGACGTAGGCATACCCGACCTTCTGCGGGGGGCGAGGCTCCGAGCACGGACCGTGATCGGCGTCGCGCGCGCCCTGCTCGGAGAAAGCATTGTTCCGCGACTACGGCCCGATGCTCGGTGGCCTCATGCTCTACGGGGGCAACTCCTGGAACGGTCCCCGGGACGACGCGGCCCGCATCATCGACGTCTTCCGCAACTCCGGGGCCGGCGGAAGCCTGATGGTCGGCATCGGCCGGCCCCAGGCCCTCTATGTGCTCTACCCGCACGAAGGCCGCGAGGTCCTCTGCCTGGGGGCGGTGCTCCCCTACTACGAGTTCCGCCACCCGGACTGGCTGGACGACGAGGCGTGGCGGGCGCTGCTCGGGTCGGACCCGTGCCCGGCCCCGCCCGAGTGGACGAAGCCGATCCGCGCCTCCAAGCCCCTCGAGCGCCCATAAGCCCTCCACGGAGAGTGCGGATTGCTTTCCCCGCCGCCGGAAAGCGTATAGACTATATCGATTCGCGAAGCGCGCGGATGGGCCGCGCGCCCGAAAGGCTTGGGGTGGAGGAACCATGAGGACTTCCCGTCGCATCTCCCGCCGCGCGTTCCTGGGGTCGGCCGCCGCTGCAGTCGCCGCGCCGACCATCGTCCCGTCCTCGGTCTTCGGCCAGAACGCCCCGAGCGAGCGGATCACGGTGGGCGTGATCGGCACGGGCGGCATGGGGATGAGCGACCTCGGCCACATCATCAACTTCCAGGACGTCCACATCGTCGCGGTCTGCGACGTGAACGAGAGCCAGAAGGGCCACGGGCGGAACCTCGCCAAGGAGCACGTGGAGAAGCACTACGCCGAGAAGGCGAAGGACGGGACGTACAAGGGCTGCACCGCCTACAAGGACTTCCGCGAGCTCTGCGGGCGGAAGGACATCCAGGCGGTCGTCGTCGGAACGCCCGACCACTGGCACGCGCTGGCCTCCGTCGAGGCGCTCAAGAACGGCAAGGACGTCTACTGCGAGAAGCCGGTCACCCACCTCTTCGCCGAGGGGCCGATCGTCATCGAGGCCAAGCAGAAGCACAAGCGGATCTTCCAGACGGGCAGCCAGCAGCGCTCGGAGTACCAGTTCCGCCGCGCGGTCGAGATCGTGCGGAACGGCCTCATCGGCAAGGTCCACCAGATGGAGGTCTGGCTCCCCATCGGGCACACCGGGCCGCAGGGGAATCCCAACAAGACGGAGATCCCCGCGGGGCTCGACTACGACATGTGGTGCGGACCCAGCAAGGTCCTTCCGTACAACGAGGCGCGGCAGAACTTCCACTGGCGCTGGAACCTCGCCTACGGCGGCGGCCAGCTCATGGACTGGATCGGCCACCACAACGACATCGGCCACTGGGGCATCGACGAGGACCTGGGCGGACCGGTCGAGGTCGAGGCCTTCGGGTTCGAGTACCCGCCCGAGAACATCCTGCCCCTCTACGACGCGCCGCACAAGTACGGCGTGCGCTGCAAGTACGCGAGCGGGGTCGAGTCGACGATCACCGCGAACAAGGACCTGGGCACCAAGTGGACGGGCGACAAGGGCTGGGTCTTCGTGACCCGCGGCAAGCTCGACGCCTCGAACAAGGAATGGCTCAACAAGGACTTCAAGCTGGGCGACTTCACCGCCTACACCTCGAACGACCACCGCCGGAACTTCATCGACGGCGTGAAGACCCGCAAGGACTGCATCGCCACCGTCGAGACCTCCTTCCGCTCGATCGTCCCCGGGTTCCTCGGCTACGCCTCGCAGGCCGTGGGCCGGAAGATCAAGTGGGACCCCAAGGAGATGAAGGTGGTCGGCGACGACGCCGCCGAGAAGGTCCTCAAGGCCATGAACTACCGGGAGCCCTGGAAGCTCCAGGCGTAGCGCGACCGCCCGGGCGCAGGGGCACGAGGCCCCGTTACTTCCCCGTCCCGGCTTCCGGTCCGTCCAGACCCGTGTTATGATGCGGGCGACATGGACGCTTCTCCTTCGCCGTCACGCCCTGCGCCTCTCGACATCAGCGCCGAGATGGACGCCTACTTCGGGCTGGTCGCCATCGGCCGGGAGCTGGCCATCCAGGGGCTCATGCACGACGGCCTCTCACGGGAGGCCGCCGAGAAGGAGTCGGCCCGCCTCCAGCGCCTCCAGTTCGAACGCCGCGAGGACCCGCCCTTCAGCGCCCGGTTTCCCGGGGCCCGGATATGGGGGTAGCGGACCCCTTCCCCGAGCACTTCTTCGAGGCGGCGCGAAAGGCCGCCGATGTCTTCGAACAACTGGGCGCGGAGTGGATGTTCATCGGGGCCGTCCCCGTCGCGGCGTGGGGCCGCATCCGCGCGACGACGGACGCGGATTTCGCCATCTCCCTCGACTTCTCCGGCGCCGCCGACCTTGATCGGGAGATGCTCGGGGCGGGGTTCGAGAAGACTTCAGGGCCCGTCGAGATCCCGGCCAAGCGGCTCGTCCTTTCCAAGTACTGGGCTCCCTACCCCGGCGGAGGCCTCGGCATCGACGTCTTCCTCACGACCGGCTACGATACGGGCCTGTTCCTGAAGGGGGCCCTCGCCCGGAAGGTCGAGATCACCTTTCACGGCGGTTCGTACTGGATGACGGGACCGGAAGACCTCGTGGTGTTCAAGATCCTGGCGTTCCGTTCCAAAGACCTGGATGACGTCGCGACGATCCTCGAGCGCCGCTTCGACACGCTGGACTGGGCCTACCTTCACGCGCGAGCCCGGGACCTCAAGCTGGAAGGCCTCCTCGGCCAGGTCGTCGGGGAATTCATGAAGGCCACGGGTCGCGAAGGGTCGTTCCCATGGCCACAGGGATGAAGCTCCAACTTTTTTCCAACGCAGGCTCCAAGGCGTTGTACCATATGCAGAACGATATCCACCTGTAGAACGTCTCCGGGAGGAGGTGGACGATGGGCGCGCGCGGGACGGCCGACGAAGCCGTGGACTCGGGGCTCTACTCCCCGGCGGTCGATCGGGCGCTCGCGATCCTCGAGCGACTGGGGGCGACGTCGGGAGGGCTCACCCTCTCCGAGCTGGCCGGCGGCCTCGGGCTCCCCAAGAACGCCGTCTTCCGCATCACCAACACCCTCCGCGCCCGCGGCTGGCTCGCCCGCGACGAGCGCAGCCTCAAGTTCCAACTGACCGACCGGCTCGTCCGCGTGAGCCAGCCCCGGCTCGAGAAGGCGGGCCTCATCGAGCTCTCCATGGAGCCCATGCGCGCCCTCCGCGACGCATGCCGCGAGACGGTCCAGATCGGGCGGCGCTTCGGACATGAGGGCGTCATCCTCGAGGCGATCGAGGGCCTCCAGCCGCTCCGCATCTCCGTAGACCCCGGCCTGCGCTTTCCCCTCTACAACAACGCCCCCGGAAAGCTCCTCCTCGCCTGGATGCCCGAGAAGGAACGCCGCGCCATGGTCGAGCGCCTCGACCTCGCCCCCTGCACGCCCCGCACGATCACCGACCGCCGCGAGCTCCTCCGCGAGTGCGGCCGCATCCGCGAGCAGGGACACTCCACGGACTTCGCGGAGGCGGACGAGGGCATTCACTGCGTGGCCGCGCCCGTCTTCTCCGCCTCGGAGGAAGTCATCGCCGTGGTCTGGGTCTCCGCCCCCTCCCGCCGCCTGCCCAAAGCCATGTTCCCCGAGATCGGCCGGATGGTCACCGGCGCGGCGGAGGTGATCTCGCGCAAGGTGAGGACCTCGTGAGATTTGTCCTTTTCCTCCTGGCGCTGTCCCTCCTGCCGGACCCCGCGCAGGAGAAGCCCGGCGCCGTGGACTTCGAGCGCGACATCCGCCCGATCTTCAAGGCCTCCTGCATAAAATGTCACGGCCCCGACAAGTCCAAGGCGAACCTGCGCCTCCACTCCAAGGCCGCCGCCCGGAAGGGCGGCGACTCGGGCCCCGCCTACAAGCCCGGCGACTCGAAGGGGAGCCGCCTCCTCCAGCTCCTCCTCTCCAAGGACGACGAGGAGCGCATGCCCCAGAAGGCCCCGGCTCTCGCCGCGGCGCAGATCGACCTCATCCGCCGCTGGATCGACCAGGGCGCCCCGTGGCCCGACGACGGCCGTGAGGAACTCCACTGGTCGCTCCGCCCGCTGGTGAAGCCGCCCGTCCCGACCGTGAAGGCCGCACCCTGGGTCCGCACCCCGATCGACTCCTTCATCCTCGCGTCCCTCGAATCGAAAGGCCTCTCCCCCGCCCCGCCCGCCGACCGCCGAACCCTGCTGCGCCGCCTCACGTTCGACCTCACCGGGCTCGCGCCGACCCGCGAGGAGCTCGAATCCTTCCTCGCCGATCCCGACCCCGATGCCCATCTCCGTGCGATCGACCGCCTCCTCGCGTCACCCCGCACCGGCGAGCGCTGGGCGCGGCACTGGCTGGACGCCGTCCACTACGCCGACACCCACGGCCACGACCAGGACCGCCCGCGCCCGAACGCGTGGCCCTACCGCGACTACGTCGTGCGCTCGTTCAACGAGGACACGCCCTGGGCGCGCTTCGTCCAGGAGCAGCTCGCCGGCGACGTCCTCTTCCCCGGCGACCCGCAGGGCGTCGTGGCCCTCGGCTTCCTGGCCGCGGGCCCCTGGGACGAGAGCTCCCAGATGCACATCATGGCCGACACGGTCGACAAGAAGATCGCCCAGAACCTCGACCGCGACGACATGCTCATGGCCACGATGTCCACCTTCATGAGTTCCACCGTCCACTGCGCCCGCTGCCACGACCACAAGTTCGACCCGTTCTCCCAGGCCGAGTATTACGCCCTCCAGTCCTGCTTCGCCGGCGTGGACCGCAGCGACCGGCCGTACGACGCCGACCCCGCCGTCCACCAGCGCCGCCAGGCGCTCCTCCGCCGGATGACCGACCTGGAGGCGCGCCCCAGGCGTTTCCAGAAGTCGCTCTCCGACCCCGACCTGCAGGTGGAGGTCGCCGCGTGGGTGGCTGCCGGGACCGGCCGGGAGATCCCCTGGACGGTGCTCCAGCCCGAGATCTTCGCCTCCGCGGAGGGCGCGACGCTGACGAAGCTCCCGGATGGATCGATCCTCTCCGAGGGCGAATGCCCGCAGACCGACACGGTCACGATCAGCGCCCGAACCGAGCTCCGCGGGATCACCGCGATCCGGCTCGAGGTGCTCACGCACGAGAGCCTCCCGACCCAGGGGCCGGGCCGCCAGGACAACGGGAACTTCCACCTCTCGGAGTTCCGGGTGGCCGCCGGCGACCCCACGAAGCCCGTCCCGGTCGCCCTTCAGAACCCCAGCGCGGACTTCGACCAGCAGGGCTGGACCCTCGCCCACGCGCTCGACGGAAATCCCAAGACCGCGTGGGGAATCTTCCCCGAGGTGGGGAAGCCGCACGTGGCGTACTTCGAGCTCAAGGAGCCGCTGGCGAACGACGGCGGGACGACCCTCACGTTCTTCCTCGAGCAGAAGCACGGCGGGAGGCACCTGATCGCGCGGCCGCGACTCTCGGTCACCGCGGCGCTGCCGCCCGTCCGCGTCAGCCCTCACCCGCCTGCGATCGCGAAGATCCTCGCGATCCCCTCCGGGGGCCGGAGCGAGGCCCAGACATCCGACCTCGCCGCCTACTACCTGCGCACGAAGGTCGAGCGCGAGCTGGTCGCGCTCCCCAGGCCGCTCCAGGTCTACGCCGCGACGAACGACTTCAAGCCCCTGAACAAGTTCTCGCCGGCGCGGCTCCCCCGGCCCATCCACCTGCTCAAGCGCGGAGACGTGAACCACCCGCTCGCCCCCGCGGGCCCCGGCGGACTTGCGGCCCTGCCCGGCCTGCCTCCCGTCTTCGAGGTGGCCGACCCCGAGGACGAAGGCCAGCGCCGCGCGGCGATCGCCCGCTGGATCACCGACCCGCGGAACGTGCTCACCTGGCGCTCGATCGTGAACCGCGTGTGGCATCTCCACTTCGGCCGCGGCCTCGTCGACTCCCCGAACGACTTCGGGAGGATGGGCGGGACGCCGTCGCACCCGGAGCTGCTCGACTGGCTGACGGCGACCTTCCTCGAGCAGGGCGGCTCGATCAAGAAGCTCCATCGGCTCATCCTCTCGAGCTCCGTCTATCTCCAGTCCTCGCGCCACGATGCGGCGGCCGCGACGATCGACTCCGGGAACGCGCTCCTGTGGAGGATGAACCGCCTGCGCCTCGACGCCGAGCAGGTGCGCGACTCGATCCTGCAGGCGAGCGGGAAGCTCGACCTCACGATGGGCGGGCCGTCGGTGATGCAGTTCCACTTCGAGGACCCGAACCCCGGCGTGACCCCGAAGGTGGACTACGCGAAGTACGACGTGGACGCGCCGGGCAGCTTCCGGCGGAGCATCTACCGGTACGTCTTCCGCACGCTGCCGGATCCCTTCATGGACACGCTCGACTGCGCCGACGCCTCCCAGCTCACGGCGGTGCGGAACGTCTCGATGACGGCGCTCCAGGCGATGGCCCTGATGAACAACCCGTTCGTGATCCGCCAGAGCGGGCACCTCGCCGCGCGCGCGAAGGACGTGGAGGGCGTCTATCGGGCGGTCCTGGGGCGCGCGCCCACCGGTGCCGAGGCCTCGGCGCTGAAGGCGTACGCGGAGAAGCACGGGCTTGCGAACGCCGCGCGGGTGCTCCTGAACTCCAGCGAATTCATGTTCCTCGATTGAGGCCCAAGCCATGTGCGAGAAACGGCTCGTCCCGCGCACCCGCCGGGAGTTCCTCTGGACCCTGGGCGGCGGCCTCGGCGGCATCGCGCTCTCCCGGATGCTCGGCGCGCAGGAGCCCGGCCTTCACCGCCCGGCGAAGGCGAAGCGCGTGATCCAGTTCTTCATGAACGGCGGCGCGAGCCAGATGGACACGTTCGACTACAAGCCCGCGCTGAAGGAGCGCCACGGGCAGAAGTTCGACCCGGGCGTGCGGGTCGAGGCCACCACGAGCACCCCGGGCGCGATCCTCGGGAGCCCCTACGAGTGGAAGCGGCACGGGCAGAGCGGCCGCTGGGTCTCGAGCGTCCTCCCGCACATGGCCACCTGCGTGGACGACATGGCGTTCCTGATGGCGCAGTCGTCGAGGACGAACGTCCACGGCCCGGGGGTCTACCTCCAGACCACGGGCTTCGTCCTCCCGGGGTTCCCGTGCCTGGGCGCGTGGGTCTCGTACGGGCTGGGGCGCCTCAGCGACAACCTTCCGACGTTCGTGGTGATCCCCGACTCGCGCGGCCTCCCCTATAACTCCAAGGGCAGCTTCTCGAGCGGCTTCCTCCCGGTGGCCCACCAGGGGACGATACTCCAGCCCGCGGCGCCGGTCCCGATCGCAGACCTCTTCCCGCCCCCCGGGGCGAAGCACGTCACGTCGGGGAGCGAGGCGGAGGGACTGGCGCTCCTCAACCGCCTGAACCGCGCGCACCAGGAGGAGCACCCGGGCGACACGCGCCTCGATTCGCGGATCGCCTCCTACGAACTTGCCGCGAAGATGCAGCTGGCGGCGCCGGACGTGCTCGACCTCAAGGGCGAGAGCGCCGAGACGCGAAAACTGTACGGCCTCGACCGGAAGGAGACCCAGGACTTCGGCCGGAACTGCCTCACGGCGCGTCGGCTGCTCGAGAAGGGCGTGCGCTTCGTCCAGCTCTGGAGCGGCACGGCGGGGGCCACCGGCAACTGGGACAACCACGGCGACATCAAGAAGGAGCTCACGTTCATCGCGGGGATGGTGGACCAGCCGATCGCGGGCCTCCTCAAGGACCTCAAGCAGCGCGGGATGCTCGAGGACACGCTCGTGATCTGGACCACCGAGTTCGGCCGCATGCCGTTCAGCCAGGGGAGCGTGGGGCGCGACCACAACGGCGGCACGTTCGTGACCTGGCTCGCCGGCGGCGGCGTGAAGGCGGGCGCCGCCCACGGCGAGAGCGACGAGTGGTCCTGGAAGGCCGCGAAGGACGTCACGACCACCTACGACCTGCACGCGACGATCCTCCACCTGCTGGGGGTCGACCACGAGCGCCTCACCTTCCGCCACAACGGCATCGAGCGCCGCCTCACGGACGTCCACGGCCACGTGATCCCGCAGATCCTGGCGTAGCCGTCACGGGGAGCCCCAGGGGTTCCCCCTGACATTTCGTCGCGGGGGACGTCATACGCCCCCGCCTG